>JBIIRS010000111.1:0-3833 GCA_044341425.1 Candidatus Planktophila sp.
CGGAACATTGGTTCGCGCAAGATCTCCCAAGTTGGTCCCCAGGCGCTGAAATCCAGTGATGTAGGTGGAATAAAGGCCGCAGATTGGGTAACTCCGGTAATTCCCTTAACGGAGTTAATCACCATGATGTAGATCGGCAGCGCAGCGATTACAAAGAGAATGCTGAGCGCGAAATAGCGGAAGACCAGCCAGAACTGGCCTTTGCCATCGAGCTTCTTCTTATTGCGAACATCTACCTTGCGCGTGACGCGGGATGCGATATCTGAACTCATTTGTTCGCCTCCTCTGTCTTATTTACATAGATTAGATAAGGAATAACGGCTACCGCGATCATCAAGAGAATCACGATTGCGATCGCTGCGCCCTTGGCATAGTTCTGGAAGTCAAAGATCACTTGCCACATATAGATCGCAAGCACCTTGGTTACATAACTCTTAGTTGCGATACCGAAGATTAGATCGAAGACCTTCATGGAGATATGGCCCAAGATAATAAGCACAGTTAAGAATGTTGGGGAAAGTTGTGGGAACAAGATATGGCGATAGATTTTAAATTCGCTGGCGCCATCGACGCGCGCTGCTTCGCGCAGGTCATCTGGAATACCGCGGAAGCCCGCCAAGAAGAGCGCCATTACATAGCCCGCCATCTGCCAGATAGCCGGCAGAGACATTGCAAACATTGAGCCAGCCTCTGAGGTATACCAATCGCTCTGGAGCGATCCAAGGCCAACTTTCTGCAAGATGTAGTTAAGACCGGTGGCATCTTCGTCGCGAGCTGAATCCATTAACCAGCGCCAAGATGTTCCCATTGCGATAAATGAGATCGCCATTGGGTAGAGATAAGTAGAGCGGAAGAATCCTTCGCCCTTAATTCCCTTTTCAAGCAAGAGCGACATAATCAAGCCGGAGAGTAAACATCCGATCATAAAGACTGCAGTAAATTTCAAAAGGTTAGAGAGCGCGTGCGTGAATTCTGGGTCTTGCCAGAGTTCTATGTAGTTGGTCAGACCAACATAAAAGACATCTTCGGTATAAGAGTTGGTGCGATTTTGAAGAGATTCGCGAAGTGTGTAACCAATCATTCCATATACGAAAACCGCCATCGCAATAATCGATGGGAGTACGAAAAAGAATCCGCCCCAAGGGCTATGGACTCGATTTTTCTTTACTTTCACTGGGATTACACCTTTCAAAATACTTAGTTTTTTAAAAGTGTCGAAGTTCTGGCGAAACCTTTCGATCTCGCCAGAACTTCGACAACTTACTTAAGGATTTTCGTAACTAGCTAAGTTAATTAGCTGTTTACGTGAGCCTTTAGAGCTGCATCAAGAGCCTTGACGAAGCCCTTCTTGTCCTTAGCTCCGCCTGAATAGAAGCGTCCAACTGCTGAGTTGTACGCTGCCATTCCTGCATTGCCCCAGTTAACGCCGTGGACAGTTGAACCGACTAGGCGATCCTTCTTCCATGACTTCATTGCTGCCTGGAGGTATGAGTCGTAGAGCTTTGGATTTGAATCTGTACGAACTGCGATTGAACCCTTCTTAGGGTTGAAGGCATCTTGTCCAGCCAAAGATCCTGAGACCTTCAACCAGGCGATACCTGCATCGCGGTTTACAGCGCCCTTAGGCAATGTAAATGAATCTGATAGCCACTGGTAGATACCGTTAGTACCTGGACCTGGAGCCCATGTGTAGTCCTTGCCTAGCTTTAGGCCTTCTGACTGCCACTGTGATGAAGCCCAGTCACCCATGATGAAGAAGCCGGCTTTACCTGTTGTTACAAGCTTGCCTGCATCTGGCCAGTCAAGTGACTTGCTTGAGTTACCGTAAGCAAGAATCTTTGCTAGGTAATCAATAGCCTTTGAAACTTCTGGACCGCTCCACTTTGTCTTACCTGTCCATAGACCGTTGAACTTATCTGGTCCCATTGAAGCAAGTAGTACGTAGTCGAATAGGTGAGCAATCGCCCAGTCGCCGTTACCAGCAAGTGCGATTCCGTCGATTCCAGCCTTCTTGAACTTTGCCATGTCAGCAAGCATTGCATCTAGTGATGCTGGTGCCTTTGTGATTCCGGCTTTCTTTGCTGCTGCTGGGTTCCACCATAGAACGTTTGAACGGTGGATGTTTACTGGTACTGAGTAAATCTTTCCCTTAACAGTAATTGTCTTGATTAGGTCCTTAGGGAAAACCTTGTCCCATCCCTCTGACTTGTAAAGGAATGTAAGGTCTTCAATCTGTCCGGCCTTTACATATGATGAAAGTTCTTCACCAGCATGTGCCTGGAATGTGTCAGGTGGATTGCCAGCCTGCATACGTGAAACAAGAACACCCTTTGCGTTAACGCCAGCTGCACCTGCAACTGTTGCGTTAATAAATGGTGTGTTTGGGTTTAGACGGTTGAACTCAGTTGTCATTCCTTCTAGACCTGCAGCTTCTCCGCCTGATGCCCACCAGGTAAAGATTTCAAGTTGCTTATCAGTTGCAGCAGATGATGCTGGAGCTGTTGTTACAACAAGTGCAAGTGCAGCGAAGACAGCTGCTACTTTTGACTTCTTTAGCATGTAACGCCTTTCTCGATGTAGAGGGATTTCCTACTACGGGATATGTAGAGCCCTGGATTTATGGGGACCAGGAGGCTACATATGGCTATCTTTGTTCGGGGCTAGGGGTGAGTCAACCTATAAAGCCCCTTTGGCGGTAACAATTAGGTTACGAAGGGCGGGCGAAAAAACCCCGCTCAACGAGGGGTTCTAGGTCAGCGAAGAGAGCTTGTAATAAGCGCCATTCCACTTGATTTCCTTATGGAATTCATCGCTCGTGGTCGCGGCGCTGATACGTAGGTGCTCGACTGAAGCGATATTGGCGAAGTCATTTAGAGTCTCGATATCCAGAGATGTACTTAGGACGGTGTGGTGTGAGCCGCCGGCATAGATCCAAGATTCAGCCGAGGTAGCAAGTGAAGGCGCTGGTTTCCAAACCGCACATGCAACAGGTAACTTCTTTAACTCTTTATCTGGTTTAACAACTTCGATGTCGTTGGAAACAATTCGGAAACGATCGCCGAGATCCATTAATCCAACAACACGACCTTGTGCAGGTGTTGCGTTAAAAACTAAACGAACTGGATCATCTTTGCCACCGATACCGAGTGGATGAATTTCGCACTTAGGTTTTTGATCAGTAATTGTTGGACAGACTTCAAGCATGTGTGCGCCAAGAACTTTTGGTTCACCAGGTCCGAAGTGATAGGTGTAATCCTCCATAAATGAAGTTCCACCTTTTAGTCCTTCAGTCATGCTCTTAATAATGCGAAGCAATGCCGATGTTTTCCAATCGCCCTCGCCACCAAAGCCATAACCCTTCGACATCATGCGCTGCACCGCTAAACCTGGGAGTTGTTTGAGAGCTCCTAAGTCTTCAAAGTTAGTTGTAAATGCGGTGAAGTTTCCGGCTTCCAAGAAACGCTCGAGGGCAATCTCAAGGGACGCTTGATATCGCAAGGAATCGTGACGGGCTCCACCTTTTTTAAGTTCAGCAGATACTTCAAAGATCTTTTCGTACTCGGCAACCAAAGTATCGATTGCACTTTCTTCGACTGCAGCAACGGCATCGACAAGTGCATTTACACCGTGCGCCTCAATAGACATACCTAGTGCTATTTGAGCACTTGTCTTATCGCCATCAGTAACTGCGACATAACGCATATTGTCGCCAAAGCGCGCAAGCTTAAGATTTTGTGCAGTATGCCAACCGATTGCAGCACGCATCCAATGGGCGATACGCGTTGTAACGCTCTTATCTGAAACATGCCCGGCCACAACTTTGCGCGCCATAT
>JBIIRS010000112.1:0-3827 GCA_044341425.1 Candidatus Planktophila sp.
GGTCTCGACTTTGGTTGTTGAGGCAGGGGAAGCGGGCCGAGGAAGCCAGGATGATCTCGTTAACCAAAAACCTGTGCAAAAAATAATCGTCAGTACAACTGCCGATGATCTCACTCTTGCTGCCTAAGCAAGCTCTGTGATCCGTTAGCCCAGACTCGCCTTCGATCTGGAATCTAGCGCCGATAGAGGGCTCTTCACGGTTGTGGCGTTGCGAACGCGACCGGAGAACAGTTTCGCAAATGAGTTTGTCGAATACTTGTGTGCAAGAGATTCGGAACTGAGAAAACGATAGCCACACTACGCCCGTAGAAGCCCTGTTTTAATTCCGAAGGACCCGGGTTCGATTCCCGGCACCTCCACTAACCGTAAGGCTCACGAATGGGAAGGTTGAGCAATTTTCAATTGCAAAACCTCCACTTATCTTTATTTAACGCTGCCCTGCCGGACCATTGGCATCGCCAGATTGCATCTTAAAGAGCGAACGCCAAGGAATGTTTCTTACAAATTCGCGCTTTAGCGCAACTGTGTTGAGACCAAATCCAACAAACGATAATGCTTTAACACCAGGCGGAATTTGGTTAAAGATAAAGACCATCTGTACTGGCATGCCAACTAGAGCAATTGCAGCAACGGATAATCTGCGAATCCACCAGATCGCCTTATTTCTCTTGGTGAATTCCCAGAAGAGTTTGCTCGTAAGTAGTAGCGCAATTGGGCCAGTGAATAAAACCAGGGCCACAAGTGCAGCAACTACAAGTGCCAGAGATTCCATAGATAAATGCTATCTACTTTTTACGTTCCTAGTATCAAAGGTACCCAGTATCGAAAGTTCCCCGCATAAAACTCTGTTGTCTGCTAATTGCTACTGATCTAGTGGAGCCCAATCATTGCTAAGAACTGCGAGTTCAACCATATCTATCTGACTTCCATCAGATCGTGTAACGCGCTGACGGAGAATTCCCTCTTTGTTATAGCCTGCGCTCATTAACAACTTTTGTGAAGCAGGGTTATCTACATCAACCGCAGCTTCAATACGGCGAAATCCCATGGTTAGAAATCCATAGTTGGTGATCATCTTTGCTGCGATTGTGCCGATACCTTTTCCGCGCATCGGAGCGTGCATCCAGTAGCCAATTTCTACACGGTGATTATCAAGGCTGATTGTGTGGAATGAAATAACTCCAGCAAATTCTTTCTCGTCTCCAACGCCGAACTCAATCACAAACGGAAACTCGCGACGAAGTTCGAGCGAAACTGGAACGCGCTGCACATAATCCAGAGCGTGAGCCATGGTGTATTCGGCCGGAACGGTGGTGAACCTAGGAATTAGCGGATCTTGGCAAGCTTCATAAATCTTTGGAACATCCAATTCTGCTGGCGGGCGCAAAGTGACGCGACCATATTGGAGAGTAGGAATCTCACTTGGCCACCAAATCATGGATCAATTATGTCGCATAGGTGCCATTGCATGTGCGATAAATTCTGAATACATAATGTTCCTGAACTCGGAAAGCCTTCAAGATGTTCCTGAACTCGGAAAGTCTTCAAGTAGAGAGTGATGAAGTTTCGCTTTTTATCGTAAATTCAGAACGATTTGAAGGTGGATGAATTCAAATTATTGGAGTTAAACGGTGTCATGAATAGAACGCGCAGGGGTGAAGAACTTCTTTCCCAGCGGAGATACCCAAGTGCAGGAACCATCGGCGTTACTAGTAACGCTCCATCCATCGTGAGTCTTTAATCTATGGTGTCGTCTACAGAGCGCACCTAAATTTTCCGCTGAAGTAGAGCCGCCTTCCTCCCAACTTTGCGCATGGTCTAAATCTGAGAGAGATGCTGATCTTCGACATCCAGGGAATCGGCAGGTGCGATCTCGCGCAATTAAGAAATCTTTCAGCGCTTGCGGTGGTTCATAACTTTCCCGGCCAAAATCTAAAAGATTTCCAGTCTGTGGTTCGGTGATAAATCGTTTCCAATTTCCATCGGAAGCTAACTCACGAGCAACTGATGCAGGAATTGCCCCATAACCATTCAACTGTCCAGGGTTTTCTGCAAGGCCGAGCAGCGTTGGAAGATCGATTGTGACGTTAATCGAGATCGGACGGCGATGAGGCGTAACAGGAGAAGCAGAAAGTGACGCTGCAGCGATTGCTGTGAGTGCATCTGCGCGCTTCATATCTGTGCTTCTTATATCTTTGGTGCTGACGGAGCTATCTCTATTTTCAATATCTGCGCCAGCCAAACGGATGAAGCTCTCGATCGCATTCATTACAACCTGTGCATCTGCAGCAGGCAGGATTGCTACGACTGTAGACATGCCATCGCTGTCGTTATAGCAAGAGACTCGACGAGTATCACGAGCGCGAGCAACTGTATCTTCAAAAGTTTCGGGAGCGATCCGCGCTAGAGATGTGCGGACTTGGCTAGCAACTTGCGCTGGAGTGTGGAATTCGGCATGCGCAATTGCGCGCTGTTCCACTTCAAAGATTTGGTACTCGGTTAAACCATCACGAATCGCGGCAGCAGTCTCTTTCGCAATTACGTTTGCGTGGGCAAGTGAGATATCTCCGGTTGCCAGAGCAGAGCAAGTATTGGGAAGATAGTTAACCAACGTACGTGCAACATCTATGCGAGATTGCGCAGTACCGGCAGAAAGGCGCAGAGCGGTAGAAACATCTTCACGTTCGGCCTCATCAACGCCAAAGAATGGCTCTTTTCCATTTGCAACGCTGGGATCATTTCCCGCCACGGCGACAATGGCGCGTTGCATTAGCGCCTGTAGCCAAGCGGTTTGGCGCTCCAGCGCTGTTAAGTAATCGATGCGTGAACTCGGTGACAATCTATTTGGATCTATTCCCACTAGATGCGTGAGTGTTGTGATTCCTGGTATTGCGTTAAGTAGCTGCGCAACGCGCTCGGAAGAACCTTGGCCTGGGTGCTCGCCAAAGTTATCGTGAAGCGCAACGATTTCGGCGGAGGTGGACATGGGCAGATAATCGTTCGCGGGGCTGACAAAGTTAGGCTCATTGAGCGCTTTATGCACATAATTGTGAAGATAACTTTAAGTTGCAGGTAGTTGAAAGTTCAACTAAAATCAGGCTCATACATAAGGAGTAAAAATGCCAGCAGTTACCGTAAGTGATATCACCGTTCTTCCTCGCGTTACCGATGCGCCAAATTCACGCGCACGTCGCGTAAAGAGCATCACGACCGCGCCACAAGGTTTCGAAGGTGAAGGCTTTCCGGTTCGTCGCGCATTTGCTGGCGTTGACTTGTCAGAACTCGATCCATTTATTCACTTAGATCAAATGGGTGAAGTTGAATACGCACCCGGTGAACCTAAGGGAACCCCATGGCACCCACACCGCGGATTCGAAACTGTTACATACATTATTGATGGAATCTTTGATCATAAAGATAGCAACGGCGGCGGCGGAACAATTTCAAACGGTGACACACAATGGATGACCGCCGGCGGCGGAATTCTTCACATTGAAACTCCACCAGAACATTTAGTTATGAGCGGTGGTTTATTCCACGGCTTCCAACTCTGGGTAAATCTTCCTGCAGAAAAGAAATGGTTACCACCTGCCTATCAAGATGTGCGCGCAAACGATGTTGCACTTTTATCTAGCGCAGATGGTGGTTCTCTCATTCGCGTTATCGCAGGTGAACTAGATGGACATGTTGGTCCTGGAAATACACAAACACCAATTACTTTAATTCATGCAACTGTTGCACCAGGTGCAGAACTTCGTCTGCCTTGGCGTAAGGATTACAACGCACTTGTTTACACAATCTCTGGCCACGGTTTTGTCGGCGATGAA
>JBIIRS010000113.1:0-3771 GCA_044341425.1 Candidatus Planktophila sp.
ACGGATTGAGTCGCTACCGGTCAGAAGTGCACAAACGCGATCTAAACCAAGTGCAATGCCACCATGTGGTGGTGGTCCATAATTAAAAGCTTCAAGTAAGAATCCGAATTTGCTCATCGCTTCTTCATCGCTTAACCCAATTACAGAGAAGACATCTTTTTGAATCTGACGATCATGGATACGAATCGATCCGCCGCCAAGTTCAGTTCCGTTAAGAACGATGTCATATGCGTAGGCCAACGCGTTAGCTGGATCCGATGAGAAGGTCTTTGCAAACTCTGGCTTTGGACCAGTGAATGGATGGTGCACTGCTGTCCATCCACCGTTGTCAGTTGCTTCAAACATTGGCGCATCGACAACCCAGAGGAATTCCCATGCGCCTTCAGCGATTAAATTGCAGCGCTTGCCAATTTCTAAACGAACTGCGCCGAGAAGTGAGAGAGATGCTGAACGATCACCTGCGGCGAAGAAGATTGCATCTCCTGGCTTTGCGCCAGCGGCTGCAACAATTCCCGCTGTCTCCTTCTCGGAAATGTTCTTTGAGACTGGTCCACCCAGGGTTCCATCTTCATTTACAAGGATGTATGCAAGACCCTTTGCACCCCGCGCCTTTGCCCAATCTTGCCAAGCATCGAGTTCGCGACGTGGTGATGATGCGCCGCCTGGCATTACGACGCTACCGACGTATGGCGCTTGGAAAACGCGGAACTCGGTATCTTTAAAGAATTCAGTCTGCTCGACTAATTGCAATCCAAAGCGAAGGTCTGGTTTATCTGAACCATAGTTCTGCATCGCATCTGCATAAGTCATATGGCGAATCGGAGTTGGAATATCGTAACCAACAGCTTCTTTCCAGATCTTAACCAAGAGTTTTTCGGCAACTGCCAAGATATCTGCCTGATCGATAAAAGACATTTCAATATCTAGTTGTGTAAATTCAGGCTGGCGATCGGCACGGAAATCTTCATCGCGGAAGCAACGAGCGATTTGGTAATAGCGTTCCATGCCGGCAACCATCAGGAGTTGCTTAAACAACTGTGGAGATTGCGGAAGCGCGTACCAACTTCCAGGTTGCAGACGAACTGGTACTAAAAAGTCGCGCGCACCTTCTGGAGTGCTGCGCGTCAGATATGGCGTTTCAATCTCTAAGAAATCAAGGTCTTCCATTACTCGACGAATTGTTGAAGTTACATTCGAACGCAGTCGTAGGTTCGCGGCAGGCTTCTCGCGACGCAGATCTAGATAGCGGTACTTCAGGCGCACCTCTTCAGATATCTCTGAATCATTTCCGCTATCAACCGGAAATGGAAGAGCAGCGCTCTCGCTGAGAACGACGATGTCATCGCCCATAACTTCAATCGCGCCAGTTGGGTTTGAAGAATTTGCATTGCCATCGGGGCGCAGTACAACCTCACCCTTTATCTGTAGACACCATTCGGCGCGGAGTGCTCCAGCTAAAGCTTCGTCACGAATAACTACTTGGACCGAACCCGTTGCATCGCGTAAGTCGATAAAGGCAACTCCGCCATGATCGCGGCGGCGCGCTACCCAACCAGCCAGGCTTACCGTCTGACCAGCATCGCTTGCGCGTAGAGCGCCAGCATCGTGAGTACGTAACATTTAAAAAGCCGCCTTTAATTATTGAGCAAGGTTGGTCAGAGATCCCCGAGTAGAACGCTCTGTAATTGGTCAATCTTAACCGATCTAGTGCTTCCATCGCTCATGCGTTTGAGTTCAACGCTTCCGGAGGCTACTTCGCTATCGCCTAGAACGATTACATAACGAGAACCACTTTTATCGGCAGCCTTCATCGCACCTTTTAGGGCACGATCGCCGAAGGCGATCTCCGTACGAATACCAGCTGCGCGCAACTTCGCTGCAATAGATAGGGATGCGCTCTTTTGGTTATCACCTAAAGGAATTATGAATAAATCTGATGAGAATTGATTCTCAACTAGAACTCCTTCAGATTGCGCTGCGAGAAGCGCTCGATCTACTCCGAGACCAAAACCGATTCCAGAGAGTGCTTGTCCACCGAGAATCTCCATCAAGCCGTCGTAACGACCACCACCACCAATTCCGGATTGCGCACCAAGACCTTCATGAATGAATTCGAAAGTCGTGCCGGTGTAGTAATCCAATCCACGAACCATACGGGGATTTACGACATATTGAATTCCTAGTTGGTCAAGGTAGGCCTTAACCTCTTTAAAGTTCTGCGAAGAACTTTCAGAGAGATAGTCAAGCAGTAGCGGTGCATCTGCCATCACAGCCTTCATCTCTGGGCGCTTATCGTCAAATAAACGAAGCGGATTAATGGCAGCGCGAGCAGCCGTTGCCTCATCAAGCTCTAACTTAGAAATAAACTTCAGCAAATCTACCCGATGAGCAGCACGTGATTGTGCATCTCCTAGAGAGGTAATCTCCAATCGGTAGTTCTTTAAACCTAAAGATTTAAATCCTTGATCTGCAATAGCAATCACTTCAGCATCAATCGCTGGATCATCTAAGCCAATTGCTTCAATTCCGACTTGATAGAACTGGCGATAGCGACCTGCTTGAGGGCGTTCGGCGCGGAAGAAAGCTCCGGAATACCAAACCTTTACAGGAAGTTGCCCACGATCTAAACCTTTCTCAATCACTGCGCGCATCACGCCAGCAGTTCCTTCCGGGCGCAGGGTTATAGAACGCCCACCACGATCTTCAAAGGTGTACATCTCTTTCGATACAACATCTGTTGACTCACCTACTCCGCGCGAGAATAGTGATGTATCTTCAAATACTGGCAGTTCCATTAATTGATAACCGGCTAATTTGGCAGGAGCGATTAGCGATTCACGGACCCATTCAAAGGCAGCCGAAAGCGGGGGTGCGTACTCGCTTACCCCTTTCGGTGCTTGGATCTTCTCGTACTTCATACCCGTAATTCTTTCAGATAAGGATTATTTTTTCGCTCGAATTTAATGGTGGTTTCTGGTCCATGACCTGGCAGAACACGTAGATCATCGCTAAGCGGAAGAACTCGAGTTTTAAGAGTCTTTTGCATCGCCTCATGTGACCCCGATGGCAAATCGGTCCGTCCAATAGATCCAGCGAAGAGAACATCTCCGGTGATTAAAAGCTCATCATTTATCGTAAACATGGTGCTCCCCCGCGTATGGCCCGGAGCATGAATCGCGGTGATCTTCATATCCAAAAGCTCAATCTCGTCGCCATGTCTTAAATTTTTAACTTCATTTGGTTCTTCAAATTTCATAGCATCGAGCGTTTGAATAAATTCGGCACCGTGTGCACCTTGTGGTCTTAGAAGTAAATCTCGATCTTCGGTGTGAATATAAGAGGAAATTCCATAGCCATCAGCAAGTGGTTTTACTGAAAATGTGTGATCAAGATGGCCGTGAGTTATTAGAGCTGCAACTGGTTTCAATCCATGTTCAGAAATGAGGCCTTCGATCTCGTGTGAAATATCTGGCATACCTGGATCGACAATGATGCACTCTTGGCCAGGGCCTGCGGCAATCACCCAACAGTTTGTGGCAAACATAGGGGCCACGAAAGAGGTAACTAGCATCGCCTCACCCCCTAATTTTTGCGCGCAAATAGGCGCAAACTTTCCCCGATAAGTAAGACAGGGTACCTTTTATCTCCGCAAGACCTCATCTGCACACTCAAACAACGAAGGCGAAATCGCCGACGCGCTGAAAGGGAAAACTATGACCGAGCAAATTAATCCAGGAACAATCAACATTACACCAGCCAATGCAAGTGCAG
>JBIIRS010000086.1:0-5342 GCA_044341425.1 Candidatus Planktophila sp.
TGTTATTGGCGTTAGCGGGGCTCTGTGTCACGGGCATATCCTCTCAGGAATACTCATGAGTTTGATACGCGATTATGCGCGTTAGACTTGATCCATCAAGCCCCCTCCCTTTTGGGAACGGGGCCTTACGGCGTTTTCTCTTGAGAAATCGCCCGTAGGGATTGCGTTTTCTCACATATTGGAAAGGGTTCATCAAATGCGTGCATTAGTGCAGATGCTTGGGGCAGATACTGCCGTTGCATCCTGCATCGGTGGTGCGCAAAAGATTATTTCCCCGGCCCCGACTTATCCATTTTTGCTGGCGCTGCGCGCACAAAGTAAACCGCTACTTGTAATCACTAGCTCAAGTCGCGCCGCTGAAGATCTAGCAAATGAACTCCGTGAGCTGCATCCGAATGTTCTCGAATTTCCTGCTTGGGAAACTCTGCCGCACGAGCGGTTAAGTCCACGAAGCGACACTGTTGCCAGAAGGCTAGCAACGCTATCGACGCTTGCAAGAAAAGATTTAGAGAACCCAATCGTTGTTGCACCGATTCGCGCAGCGATTCATAGATTCATCGCTGATTTAGCAACTGCTCCTCTGCAAACTTTAGAAATTGGCGGCGAAGTAGATCTAACTTCGCTAGTAGAGCATTTAACGCAGTTGGCGTATACCCGCACCGACCTAGTTGAGAAGCGTGGCGAGTTTGCAGTGCGCGGTGGAATTGTTGATCTCTTCCTACCGCTATCGGAGCATCCGATCAGAATTGATTTCTTTGGCGACGAAATCGAAGAGTTAAGTTATTTCGAGGTTTCATCACAGAGAACCACCAGCCCAGTTGTTGGAAAGCTTTCAATTCTGCCGTGCCGCGAACTCTTGCTCTCTGATGAAATTCGTGCTCGAGCAGAAGGCGCAAAGGATAAATACCCAGCGGCGTTAGAAATTCTCGATCGCATGGCGCAAGGCATAATCTCTGAAGGAATGGAATCGCTAATTCCCATTCTTGTAAAAGAAACCGAGACAATTTTTCAGAGAGTTCCGAAGGAAAGCGAAGTTGTCTTTATTGATGACGAGCGAATTCGTATGCGCACCATGGATCTACTTGCCACTAACGATGAGTTTTTTGAAGCAGCTTGGTCGCATGCCGCACTCGGCGCAGTTGCACCTTTACCTGTTACAGATGCGACCTATCTTTCATGGGATGTGTTAAATGAAGAGATGGTTCGCTGCGGCTTAAAGCCACGCGCCTTTAACCCATTTGGTACAGATTTAGATACCGAAGCTACCTTCTTAGATTTCAGCGCAATAGATCCGTTGCGAGGAGATGCCGATCGCGCAGTCGCTGCGATGCAGGAGGCGGTAAGCCAAGGTTTCTCAATTATCTTCTCAACGGCCGGGCAAGGAATGGCAGAACGCTATGCCGGGATCTTCCGCGATGCCGATCTTCCTGTTTTCATTGCGCCTGAATTAAAGGCAATTCCAACTAAGGCAACGATTCATATAACACAATCATCTATTGCACATGGATTCTCTTCTCTTGAATCGCGAATTCTCTTTATGACCGAACGCGATTTAACTGGAAGTAAGGCATCGGCAAAAGACGGTGTGCGTATGCCATCCAAACGCAAACAAGCTGTTGATCCACTAGAACTGCGCGCTGGCGATTTTGTGGTGCACGAGCAACACGGAATCGGTCGTTATGTCGAGATGGTTCAGCGCACGATCAATGGAGTTACGCGTGAATACTTAGTTATTGAATACGCGCCTGCTAAACGCGGCCAACCCGGAGATCGCATCTTTGTTCCAACAGATACTTTGGAGCAAGTTTCAAAATACGTCGGAGGCGAAGCACCTGCAGTGCACCGCATCGGCAGCGGCGAATGGCAGAAAGCGAAAGGTCGCGCCCGCAAAGCGGTTAAACAGATCGCTGGCGAGTTGATTCGCTTATATGCCGCACGTACATCTTCACCTGGTTATGCATTCTCTGCCGATACACCATGGCAGCGCGAGCTAGAAGATGCCTTCTCTTACATTGAAACACCAGATCAGCTTTCGACTATCGAAGAAGTAAAACGCGATATGGAGAAGCCTTATCCAATGGATCGCATCATCTGCGGCGATGTTGGTTATGGAAAGACTGAGATCGCAATCCGCGCAGCATTTAAAGCGGTACAAGATGGCAAGCAAGTTGCAGTTCTAGTTCCAACAACGCTTCTTGTGCAGCAGCATGCCAAGACTTTTGCAGAGCGATATTCAGGTTTCCCAATTCGCGTCGCCGGAATGTCACGCTTTAACACTGCTAAAGAATCGAAAGAAATCCTTGCCGAATTAGCGGCAGGTAGCGTCGATGTTGTTATCGGCACCCATCGCCTGCTTTCACAAGATGTGATCTTCAAGGATCTGGGGCTCGTAATTGTCGATGAAGAGCAGCGCTTTGGAGTTGAGCAGAAAGAATCGCTTAAGAAGATGCGCACAACCGTCGATGTTCTAGCGATGTCGGCAACGCCTATTCCGCGCACCTTGGAAATGGCGGTTACAGGTATTCGTGAAATGTCGACGATTACAACTCCACCGGAAGAGCGCCATCCGATCCTTACCTACGTTGGACCAAGTGAAGATGCGCAGATTCGCGCGGCAATTCACCGCGAACTATTGCGCGATGGCCAGATTTTCTATATTCATAATCGCGTTGAATCTATCGATCGCGCGGCGGCAAAAATCCAAGAGTTAGTTCCAGAAGCGCGAATCCGCATCGCACATGGGCAGATGTCCGAAGGCACACTTGAAGATGTAATCCTGGGGTTCTGGAACCGTGACTTTGATGTTCTTGTCTGCACCACGATTGTGGAAAGCGGCCTAGATATTGCAAATGCCAATACTTTAATTGTGGAGCGCGCTGAAAACTTCGGACTTTCACAGTTGCATCAGTTGCGTGGACGTGTTGGTCGCGGACGCGATCGCGCATATGCATATTTCCTTTATCCGCAAGATCAACCACTTACTGAAATTGCGCTGGATCGTTTGAAAACAATCGCCACAAATACTGACTTAGGTGCAGGTATGCGCGTTGCACTTAAAGATCTGGAAATTCGTGGCGCTGGAAACCTACTTGGCGGCGAGCAATCAGGACACATTGCCGATGTTGGATTTGATTTATACATGCGCATGGTTGGTGAAGCAGTAAATGATTACAAGACTGGCATTATTGATAAAGAAGAAGAAAGCCACGAATGTAAAGTGGAGCTTCCGGTTAATGCGCACTTGGCTGAAAGTTATGTACCTGGGGAGCGTTTAAGACTTGATCTCTATCGCCGTTTAGCAGATGTTGCTAAACCTGAAGATGTGCAATCAATTCGTGAAGAGTTGCTAGATAGATTCGGCGAACTACCTGAAGAAGCAGTTGCACTACTTGCCGTTGCACAATTGCGCGCACTAGCTAAATCACAAGGAATCCGCGAAGTAGTAGCCACTGGAAAATTCTTACGCCTCTCACCTATTTCCCTGCCTGAATCACGTCAATTACGACTTGCACGGTTGTATCCAGGGTCTATCTATAAGGGCCCAACGAATACTGCGCTGGTCACTTTGCCGAAAAACCCTGCATGGAACCCGTCTAATCCCACTGCTGAAATAGTGGATACTTCTCTCCTGACCTGGGTAACTGAGGTCGTCCACCAGCTAACGAAAGCGAGCACCACGTGAAGAAGATCCTTGTAGCCCTAACAATCGCAACAGGGTTGCTCCTTACCGGCTGCTCACAGTCCAATGAAGCAGCAACAGTTGGTGACTTTAAAATTACCCAAACTGAACTACAGAGCAGCATTGATGCAGTGATGGCAGAGCGCACAAAGGTTGATACATCACAGATGCAGCTCGAAACTGGCGATGCGCTAAATCGTGGCCAGCTTCGCTTCAAGATTTTGATGCACACCTTTGATGAGATCGCTAAAGAGTTAGATCTAGAAATTACTACTAGCCAGGTTGTTTCTCGCAAGCAGCAGATCTCGCAATCACTCGGTGGCGATGCTGAACTTCCTAAGAACTTAGTTAACGCTGCGATTGCACCGCAAGATTTTGATACCTATGTGCGCGCAATTCTTATCTCTGAACGCATTACTTCAGCCCTTTCACAATCAGGCGTTGCTGAAGCCGATGTAGCAAACCAGCTAGGCAAATTACTTTCCGCAAAAGCTAAAGAGCTCGGTGTAAAGATAAATCCACGCTACGGCTTCTGGGACGTTGAAGCTGGCGATGTTGTTGCAGCTGATGTCACTGGCGGCGCCGTAACTCCATCCGCTGAATAACAGCAACCGCGATATTTAGATGGCTGGCTCAGAACTTCAACGCCTCGTTGAGGTAATGGATCGGTTGCGTTCACCAGGCGGTTGCCCTTGGGATGCAGAACAAACCCACGAATCACTCGTTAAATACTTACTTGAAGAGTCATACGAATTTATCGATTCCGTTGATGCAAAAGACCGTGAAGGTATGCGCGAAGAACTCGGCGATGTTTTATTGCAGGTCTATTTCCACTCACGCATCGCCGAAGATCATCCAACTGATCCATTTTCAATCGAAGATGTAGCGCGCGCAATCGCAGATAAGTTGATTCGCCGCCACCCTCATGTATTTGAAGGCCTAGAAGTATCTGGCACAGATGAAATCATCGATAACTGGGAAGAGATCAAAGCCAAAGAGAAGGGACGTACATCAGCCCTTGATGGCGTCGCACTTGCACAGCCTGCGTTGCCACTTGTCGAGAAACTTCTCTACCGCGCCGAAAAATATAAAGTTCCAGTTGCGCTAAAGAAATATGAAAGTGATCAGCCTGCGACAAATGAAAGCGTGGGTGAGGCGCTAGCTTCAATAATTGCATGGGCGCGCGATAACGAAATTGACCCGGAAAATGCACTGCGCCTCTATGGGCGCCAAATTGCCGAGCAAATTAAGGCTACTGAGTCGCGGTAGTATTGCCCTATACCGTTCAGCGCTGAGCGTGCTCATCACTAGTAATTCTTAGGAGATACCCAATGGCAATTATCGAAGCAATCGGCGCACGTGAAATTCTTGATTCGCGCGGAAACCCAACAGTTGAAGTTGAAATCGAACTCGAAGATGGCACACAGGCTCGCGCCGCAGTTCCAAGCGGTGCATCAACCGGAGCATTCGAAGCATCAGAACTCCGCGATGGCGATAAGAAGCGTTACCTAGGTAAGGGCGTTCTTAAGGCAATTGACTTTGTAAATAACGAGATCGCACCAGCAATTGAAGGCTTTGATGCGCAAGATCAGCGCTTAATCGATAACGAGATGATCAAGCTTGATGGCACACCAAATAAGTCACGTCTTGGTGCAAACTCAAT
>JBIIRS010000162.1:0-7777 GCA_044341425.1 Candidatus Planktophila sp.
CATGTTCTTCCAGTTCCAATGATGAACATTCTCAACGGTGGCGCACATGCTGATACCAACGTTGATATCCAAGAATTTATGATCGCTCCAATTGGTGCAGAGACTTTCCGCGAATCACTTCGTTGGGGCGCTGAGATCTATCACGCGCTTAAGGCAGTACTTAAGAAGCGCGGACTTGCTACATCTGTTGGCGATGAAGGTGGCTTTGCACCAAACCTCGAAAGCAACCGCGCTGCACTTGATTTGATCCTTGAAGCAATCGAAGCTGCCGGATTTAAGCCAGGTAAGGAAATCGCACTTGCGATGGACGTTGCCGCAACTGAATTCCACGAGAACGGCAAGTACAAGTTCGAAGGCTCACTTCGCTCATCTGATGAAATGATCGCGTATTACGCAGAACTAGTGGCTGCCTACCCAATCGTTTCTATCGAAGATCCACTAAACGAAGAAGATTGGGCCGGCTGGAAGTCAATGACTTCATCACTTGGTTCAAAGATCCAGATCGTTGGCGATGACCTATTCGTAACCAACCCAATTCGCCTTGCCAAGGGAATCGAAACAGATACCGCAAACGCACTACTTGTTAAGGTAAATCAGATCGGAACGCTGACTGAAACACTTGATGCTGTTGATCTTGCGCACCGCGCGAACTACCGCAGCATGATGTCGCACCGTTCAGGTGAAACAGAAGATGTAACGATCGCAGACTTGGCCGTTGCAACAAACTGCGGACAGATCAAGACGGGCGCACCTTCACGTACAGAGCGCGTTGCTAAGTACAACCAACTTCTTCGCATCGAAGAAGAACTCGCAGATGGCGCTGTTTACGCAGGCCGCGCTGCCTTCCCACGTTTCAAAGGATAGTTAAGGCTTAAAGATGCGACGCGGGCGACGTAGTTATTCATCACGTCGTCCGTCTCGCCGTCTTTCATCCAACCGTCGCAGATCGCGTGGCAATGCACGCCCACTGGCACTTATTGCAATCATCTTCCTCTTCACTCTCACTCTTGCACCACCTATTAAGAATTACTTCACCCAGCGCGCACAGATCAATGCACTTAAGTCTCAAGTTGTTACAGATCGCACCGCACTAGATGCGGCCCGTGCTGAACTAGAACTTTGGAAAGATCCTGATTACGTTAAATCACAAGCGCGTGAACGCCTGCACTTTGTCTTACCTGGCGAACGTCAATACATAGTCACAGGAACAAAAGATGATCCTGCACTTCCTGATACGACAAAGGTTGTCTCACAATTACCTGAAGGTGCTCCTTGGTATACCAAGTTGATCGCATCCGTTACTGAATCTGGTCTTTAATTGATGAGCGATAAAGCAACACAGAAAGATTTAGATTGCATTGAAGTCCAGCTAGGCCGCACACCTCGCGATGTACACGCCATCGCTTATCGCTGTCCTTGCGGCAATCCTGCAGTTGTTGAAACTCCTCCCCGTCTTAGCCACGGTGAGCCATTTCCAACTTTCTATTACGCAACTTGTCCACGACTAACTGCTGCAATTTCCACACTCGAATCAACTGGTTTGATGGCGGAAATGAATGAACGCCTAACCACAGATCATGAATTAGCTGGACAGTACGCAGCAGCACATGATGATTACCTTGCCGCTCGCGCAGCTTTAAAGATGGATGTTCCTGAAGTTGAAGGAATCTCCGCTGGCGGAATGCCCAACCGCGTTAAATGTTTACATTCGCTAGTTGCACATTCGCTATCTGCTGGCCCTGGCGTTAATCCACTTGGCGATGAAGCGCTAGCCAAACTTCCTGAATGGTGGAAGGACGAACCATGCGAGTAGCAGCAATCGATTGCGGTACCAACTCAATTCGTTTGTTAATTGCAGATATTGAAGGCACCAACTTCCGTGAAGTCACACGACTTATGGAAGTTGTCCGCTTAGGACAAGGTGTTGATAAAACGGGTCAGTTCCACCCTGATGCAATCGCCCGCACACTTGCCGCCGTTGATATTTACGCCGCTGAAATAGCAAAGCGTGGTGTTGAAAAGATTCGCTTCTGTGCAACTAGCGCAACGCGCGATGCCACAAACAGAGATCTGTTTATCGAAGGTGTTTTTGAACGTCTAGGTATACGCCCAGAAGTGATTTCAGGTGATGAAGAAGCGCGCCTTTCATTTATGGGAGCAACCAAAGATCTTCCTGCAGCAGATGGACCATTCCTCGTTGTTGATATTGGTGGCGGATCAACTGAATTCGTATTCGGAACTGAAACCGTCGAATCAGCAAAGAGTGTAAATATCGGTTGCGTACGTATGTCTGAGCGCCACTTCACCGGCGATCTTCCTGATCCAGGACAAGTTGCAGCAGCAATTGAAGATATTGATGAAGCAATAGTGCAAGCTGCGAAGTTGGTCCCAATCACTAAAGCCAAGACTCTTATCGCAGTTGCCGGCACTGCAACAACTGTTGCTGCCGCAGCGTTAGATCTTCCTGAATATGATCGCTATGCGATTCATCTTTCACACATCCCAGCTGAAAAAGTTCACCAAGTTTCGCAATCCCTTATCAAGATGACTCGTAACCAACGTGAATCACTTGGATACATGCACCCAGGTCGCGTTGATGTTATCTCTGCAGGCTCGCTAGTTCTTTCACGCATCATGCGTGCAACTGGTGCAACCGAATTCGTTGCCTCTGAATCAGATATTCTCGATGGAATGGCTTGGTCGCTTGTATAAATCGCTCGACCTGCTTGATTCAGCAATTGTTAAATGTAAGAAATGCCCGCGCCTGGTTGAATGGCGCGAAGAAGTCGCTGTTACAAAACGCAAAGCTTACGAAAATGAAAAGTACTGGGGAAAGCCTGTTCCGGGTTTTGGTCCCGCTAATGCGCAGATTGTCATCCTCGGTCTTGCACCAGGAGCACACGGAGCAAACAGAACGGGGCGAGTATTCACTGGAGATTCATCAGGAGATTGGCTCTATAAATCACTTCACAAAAACGGCCTTGCCAAGATCGCAACCAGTAAAAGCAAAGACGATGGTCAAAAGTTAATCAACACTCGTATTCTCTGTGCAGTTCGCTGCGCACCCCCGGATAACAAGCCAACGACTGAAGAGAAAAATACTTGTGCACCTTTCTATCAAGACGAGATCGCACTGCTTATGCCAACGGCCAGATCATTTCTAGCACTCGGAAATTTGGCTTGGACCACGCTTCTTGCAACGCTTGTAGAACTCGGTTGTGAAATTCCGAAACCAAAACCAAAGTTTGGCCACGGAGCCACAGCGACATTTATCGGTCCAGATGGAATCAAAAGAAAGATAATTGGTAGCTACCATCCCAGCCAACAGAACACGTTTACGGGGAAACTAACGGAATCGATGCTGGATTCAGTGATCAAAAAGGCAAGTAGACTCTGACCTTCGCATGGCCCCGATAGCCCAATGGCAGAGGCAGAGGACTTAAAATCCTCCAAGTGTGGGTTCGACCCCCACTCGGGGCACCAGTTTGTGCGCACACAGCTTCAATTGCGAGTGAGCATTGGCATCTGATGTTGAATCGCTAATATTCAGGGATGCTACTGAAAAAAGTTGTCGCCCTAGGAGTGACTGCGCTTATCGTGGCGATGGGATTAACTTCTACCGCAATAGCCGGAGAACCATCAGGACCAGCAAATCTTGGACTGACTCAATTTCAGATAAAGAGCGACTTTGCGTTGTTGTTTTCTGAGGCGAATGCTGCAGGATTTTACAAACCTGTGTTTAGCGGATTAATTGATTACAAAACTTCAATCGACTACACGGCGGTTCTTCCTAATTGTTCTGATGATCCAAATAATCCTTGCGTGAAGTCATTTGAGGCATCTATCGACAGTGGTAAAACCTGGATTTCATCGACATCATCCAAAACTTATGCTGCAAAAGTATTCGATCAGTCAAAATATCCGGCTGGTTCATTTATAAACCAGACAAAGAACTGGAAGGGAGATGAAACAACGCTTCTTCCTTCGGGCGCCGATTCAAGTGTTTTTACCTTTCCCAAAGCACCACATTTTGGTGGCACTGAATACCTATTGCAGCCAATACTTGAAGGCGTGAGCACAACCCAAAGTGCAAACGCGAAGGCAAGAAGGTTATCTCTTTCAATAATCCCAGTAAAAACTTATCCTGCTCCAAATCCAAATAATTGCAGCGTTTGGTTGACCACATGCTTTGACTCATTTAATTTCAAGAGCGATGTAACTTTCCGAGTCATTCTGGATCTTAAGTATCTTGCACCGACTTTTAGTGGATGGTTTCAGAGCAGAATTCGAAATAGTGAGATACAGCAACTAACTCCCACGGAGTATTTATTTGCAGGTTCTTCAATGTCAGTTAGTTCGGTTCTAGCGGAGTTCAATCAACCATATTCCGATGCGCTGATGAGTGCGTATCCAAATCTAAAACCTGGATCAACCCAAAATCAATTTCCATCCAAGCTTTACTCAGTTTTTAGCAATTCAAATACGGCTATAAATAACTGGATCAGTTTCGAAAAAGCTATCCCGACCCAAGCAAGATGGGAATCATCTATCTGGAGCGCCGTCTCGTACTCAACGGGATCCCGTGCAGATATCTATTCTCAGATGAATGGATGTCTACAATTCAGCAAAGGAATTTTGGGTCAGGTAAGCACTAATGCAACGGTCTATTCAATTTCTGCACCGCTGTGGGATGCGGCTACGGATTCACTCTCATTTACTGTAGCAGCGCCAAGTTTTGATTCCGATGGGGAAAAGAAAAAAGGTGTATACGATCTTGTTTTGAGAGAAGATATTGCTAAATGCCTCTGGGGTAAAGATCTCGCAAAAACTAGCGCGAAAATCGAAATCTTGAATTCAGATGGAACTTCACAAATAGCTACAACCGTATTTAAGGTATCAAATGGATATGCTTATTTCCGCGCAGCCGGGTTCCACTTCTCTGTCCCAAAGATCAAAGTTTCAATTGTTGAGCCAACTCCGACACCAACGCCTAGTGCATCTGCGGTAGCAGTAAAAAAGAAAACCATTACATGCACGAAGGGCAAAGTGAGTAAGAAAGTGACCGCCATCAGCCCAAAGTGCCCCGCGGGTTATAAAAAGGCTGCCTAAGCCGGATACGACCCCGTTTTCCCTCATTCACGCACCAGTTTGTGCGTGGGTAGACCCTTGTAATGCAATTCTCAGGAAAGTAGTTTTTAATAGTCCTTACCTACCTCGCCCCGAAGGGGGCGGGATTTCCTAGAAAGGGAAATTAGTGCGCAGTTCAAATCCAGTTCTAACTCGTTCGAACCGTGGTTTTGCTCAAATGGATCCAACTCGTTTGAGTAACGATTCATTGGAAGAAACATACGCAGCACCAGCAGCATCATCACTTCGTACCGGTCGTATGACTATGGACGATGTCGTAATGCGCACCGCAACTTTGTTTGCAGTGTTGGTTGCAGTCGGTGCATTTGCATGGGGCGCTAATAGCCCAGGTCTTGCACTTGTTGGTTTCCTCGGTGGTTTTGTTCTTGCAATGGTCAACACTTTTTCTAAGAAAGTTCGTGTACCTCTAATCGTTGCTTACGCAGCAGCGCAAGGACTTGCACTCGGAACAATTAGCCGAATTTACAACGAAGCTTATTCAGGCATCGTCGGCCAAGCAGTCATCGGAACACTTTGTGCATTTGGTGGAATCTTGGTTGCATACCGCAGCGGAAAGATCCGCGTAACACCGAAGTTCACACGAATCTTGATCGGTTCTTTGATGGGTTACTTGGTTTTCTCACTCATCACAATCTTCACTGGTCGCCCAGGCGGAGCTACAGGTCTTCTAGTGGCAGTTGCCGCTGTTGCACTTGCATCATTCTTCTTAGTTCTTGATTTCGATCAGATTGAAAAGTCAATCGCTGCAGGTGTGCCACAGCAAGAGTCATGGCGTATGGCATTTGGTTTGATGGTAACAATCGTCTGGTTGTACCTAGAAGTTTTGAGATTGCTCTCAATCCTTCGTAACAGTGACTAAATAAATAGATTAACTAGATTGCCCGAGATGCGAACTCCGCGTCTCGGGCAATTTTGTTGCCGCAAAGAGTGCGATAAACATTAGCCCTGCGCTAACTGCAAATGCGGGGCGGAATCCGTAATGGTCTGCGATAAAGCCAAGTGCGATAGGTGCAACCATAGCGCCGGCATCTCCAGCCATCTGGAAGAGCGCAATAACTTGCCCGCCCTTGCCTCTCATGACATCTCCCACAATTGCTGATGGAGTAGTTGATAAGAAGGCTGCT
Source organism: Candidatus Planktophila sp. (assembly GCA_044341425.1). Lineage (GTDB taxonomy): Bacteria > Actinomycetota > Actinomycetes > Nanopelagicales > Nanopelagicaceae > Planktophila. The sequence goes on from JBIIRS010000162.1 coordinate 6,273, forward strand.
CCCACGCCAGAGAAAGCCATTGATACTAGGAACATCCATGGTTGATAGGTGAAGAATAAAATTACTACTGATGAAGCGACCAGAGAAGAGCCAAGTAGCGCAGAGAACCTACGACCTTTTTCATCAGAGAGGCTTCCGGCCTTAAGCAAGAGAATTCCTTGCACGATTGACGCAATCGTAAATCCGATCCCAAGGAATCCGGCAGTTGAGTTTAGATCTTCAACCATGAAGAGCGGCAGGATAGAACGGCTCATTCCGAAGAAGATAGAAGCGCTACAGAAGGAGATGATTAGCGCGATTAGGTATGGCTTGCTTGAAAGCGCATCGCGCAGCGGAGTCTTTACTTGTGTGCTTTTTTCAGTTGGGCGCGCTGCAAGTGTTGAGTTTCGAAGTAAGAAACCACCAGCAGCGCTTGAGATAACGAGTAGAACTGCATAAATGAAAAGTGGCGCACGAAGTGAGAAGGCGGTTAAGAATCCACCGATAACCGGGCCTGCCATCATGCCTAACAAGAAACTACCGTTGTAAAGAGATTGTGCTCGTGCGCGTCGGGTGTCATCGACTGCGCGCAGAACAATTGAACCGGCAGCAACTGAGAACATTGATGAACCAAGGCCACCTGCTGCGCGGTAGATCAGCAGTTGTTCGTAATTCTGTGAGAAGGCTGCAGCAAAAGATGAAAGGGCAACGAAGCCAACACCAGTTGTGTAAACGATTCTCTCGCCGAATTTATCAACTAGCTTGCCTGCAAATAGTCCGCTAGCAAATCGTGCAAGTGCAAAGGAGGAGATGATTAAGCCAACTTGTGCGTTATTTACGCCAAAAGATTTAGCAAAGAGCGGAATTGTCGGTGCGATGATGCCGAAGCCAACTGCAACGAAGAAAGATGAAAAAACTAGAACCCCAACTTCGCGTGGGAATTCAGCAAAAGGATTTGAGGGTTTAAAGCGAGCCGAAAGGTTCAAAGTTTTTACCGTATGCCTTTCAGGCGTAGTGAGAGAGTTTCAAAGTTGGGGTTGATTGCGCTAAGTTTACTCCGTGAAATCTGTTATCGCTGAAGACTTAGTTAAAACATATAGAAATGGCTCTGTTCGTGCCTTAGATCACCTCTCACTTGATGTTGAAGAGGGAACTGTTTTAAGCGTGCTTGGACCAAATGGCGCAGGAAAGACAACATGTGTGCGCATTCTGGCAACGCTGTTACGACCTGATTCTGGTCGCGCAATGGTCGGTGGTATTGATGTAATCAAGCATCCTGAAAAAGTGCGCGAAGTAATTGGTTTATCAGGCCAATATGCAGCAGTTGATGAGATTTTAACCGGTTGGGATAACTTGGTTATGTTCGGGCAGCTCTATCACTTAGGAAAGAAAGCATCAGTTGCTCGTGCCGAAGAGTTACTTGAAAGATTTTCACTCACTGAAAGCGCAAAGCGCCCGATCAAAACTTATTCAGGCGGAATGCGTCGTCGCCTCGACCTAGCGGCATCCCTAATAGTTAAGCCAAA
>JBIIRS010000114.1:0-3756 GCA_044341425.1 Candidatus Planktophila sp.
TTGCTCGTGCCGAAGAGTTACTTGAAAGATTTTCACTCACTGAAAGCGCAAAGCGCCCGATCAAAACTTATTCAGGCGGAATGCGTCGTCGCCTCGACCTAGCGGCATCCCTAATAGTTAAGCCAAAAGTTCTATTCCTTGATGAGCCAACTACGGGACTTGATCCACGTGGTCGCCAGGAAATGTGGAGCGTTATTGAAGAGTTGGTTAAGGGCGGCGTTACCTTGCTATTGACTACTCAATACCTAGAAGAAGCAGATCAACTAGCGGATGAAATCGCTGTTATTGATCATGGCAAAGTAATTGCACGTGGCACATCTGATGTCTTGAAGAAGCAGGTTGGCGGCGAGCGTCTTGAAATCGTTGTAGAAAGCCATAACATTGCAAAGACGATGGAAGTTGTTGCAAATATCAGCGGTAACAAGGCAACTCTCGACGAGGGTTTGCGCATGATCTCTGCACCGGTTTCAACAGGTGCAACAGCGCTTATCGAAACACTTCGTTCATTAGATTCATCTGGAATCCATCCGCTGGATGTCAGTTTGAAACGCCCATCCCTAGACGATGTATTCCTCTCTCTAACTGGCCATGCTGCCGAGGAGAAGAAAGAGGAAGTCGAAGTTGGCGGACGTAGAAAGAAGGCTAAGAAATGAGCGCTGTAACAGATACGCTGATTATTACGCAGCGCCAGTTGCGTTTACTTACTCGCGTCCCAGAAGTTTTAATCTTCTCAACTATTCAGCCAGTGATGTTTGTTCTCCTATTCCGTTATGTATTTGGCGGATCAATTGATACTGGACAGCCTGGGGGATATGTACAACTTTTGATGCCGGGCATCTTCGTTCAGACTGTTGCTTTTACATTGGCGGGTACTGCATCAGGACTTGCTGAAGATATGAAGAAGGGTTTGATTGATCGCTTTAGATCACTACCTATCTCACAATCTGCTCTTGTCATCGGCCGCACATTGGGTGATTCATTACTTAATATTGTTGTTCTCGCAGTTATGGGTATTGCAGGCTACATAGTTGGATGGCGTCCAACATCAGGTGCGCTTAGCGTTGCAATTGGATTCTTATTCCTTCTCTTCTTTGGCTACGCACTTTCTTGGGTAGGTATTTTTGTTGGACTTTCCGCGTCCGATGCCCGAGTAGTCCAGAACGTCAGTTTCCTTGTGACATTCCCGCTTACATTCTTATCAAATGCTTTTGCACCAACAACCGGAATGCCGCGCGCTCTGCAGTACTTTGCCGAGTGGAATCCGGTTTCAACGATGGTGGCTGCTTGCCGCGAGCTCTTTGGTCTAGAAAATCAATTTGGCGCAACGGCTGGATCATTCCCAAGTGAGAATCCACTACTGACTTCATTTATCTACATGCTTATCATCATGGCGATATTTATCCCGATTAGCGTTAGAAAATATAAGCGCGCTTCCGAATAAAAAGAGATTACTTAATGGGATTCGCGAGAGATATGTTCTCCGCTAGATCCAACTAAGAAATCAAGATCGCAGCCGGTATCGGCCTGCATAACATGGTCGATATACAACTTCTGCCATCCGCGGGCAGATTTAGCAAAGCCATCTACCGTTGCGGTATTTGGTTTGCGTGCTGCGAGGTCGGCATCAGAGATATCGATGTTTAAGGTGCGAGCTTCGACATCGAGTTCGATAAAGTCTCCAGTTTGAACTAGAGCAAGCGGCCCACCTGCGGCAGCTTCTGGTGCAACGTGCAGAACAACAGTTCCATATGCGGTACCGCTCATGCGGCCGTCACAGATGCGCACCATGTCGCGCACACCTTTATCTAGCATCTTCTGTGGCATCGGCATATTGGAAACTTCTGGCATTCCGGGATAACCCTTTGGTCCACATCCGCGCAGAATCAGAACAGAGTTCTCATCAACATCAAGTGCTGGGTCATTAATGCGCGCTTTGAAATCTTCAATGCTGTCGAAGACCATCGCTTTACCGCGGTGCTTTAACAAGTTGGCACTTGCTGCCGCAGGCTTGATAACTGCGCCAAGTGGTGCAAGATTTCCGCGCAGTACTGCGATGCCTGCGCTTGGCTGTAACGGTTCTTTGCGAGTGCGGATCACATCTGTGTCATAAATTTCAGCTTCAGATAAGCCCTTAACTAAAGGCGTTCCAAGCACTGTGATCGCTTTTGGATCAAGTAGGTCTTCCAGCTCTTTAAATACTGCGCGCAGACCACCAGCGCGATGGAAATCTTCCATTAAATACTTGCCGGCAGGCTGCAAGTTAACTAGCAACGGAACGCCAGAACCGGTGCGATCAAAATCATCGAGCGTTAAATCAATTCCTAGACGTCCAGCGATTGCAAGTAAGTGGAGAACAGCATTGGTTGATCCACCGATTCCAGCGAGTGCAACTATCGCATTTAAGAACGAACCTTTAACCATGATGTCACTTGGCTTTAAACCTTCCTGCACCATCTCAACTATGCGGCGGCCAGATTCTTGCGAATACTGAAGCAAGCGGCTATCTGGCGCTGGTGTGCCAGCGATGCCTGGAATCACCATTCCAAGTGCTTCCGCCATGATTCCCATAGTTGATGCCGTGCCCATAGTGTTGCAATGACCGCGACTGCGGATCATCGCAGACTCTGAATCTAAGAACTTTGCTTCGCTAAGTTTCTTAGCGCGAACTTCTTCGCTCAATCTAAATACATCTGTACCGCAACCGAGCGGAGTTCCTTGGAAAGTTCCGGTGAGCATTGGTCCACCTGGAACAACTAGCGCTGGAATATCAACTGAAGATGCTGCCATTAACAAAGATGGAATTGTCTTATCGCAACCACCAAGTAGCACAACGCCATCGATTGGATTTGCGCGAATCATTTCCTCAGTCGCCATAGCGGCCATATTGCGCCATAACATTGCAGTAGGGCGAACCAGAGTTTCACCGAGTGAAACCGCGGGCATATTTAGTGGAACGCCACCAGCTTCCCAAATTCCATTTTTCACATACTCCATCACTTCATTTAAGTGAGAGTTGCACGGAGTTAGATCTGATGCGGTATTTGCGATCGCAATATGTGGGCGTCCGTCAAAGGCATCTTTCGGCAATCCACGGCGCATCCATGCACGGTGAATAAATCCATCTCGATCTTTGCCACCATACCAATGGGCGCTACGCATTTAAAACTCCTCTAATCGCACGCTATCGGTGCTGATATCGGTTTGAGTATAGTGACGGCATGAAGGCCCTGACTATAACTTCGCCAAATAATTCCATCGTCGAAGATGTTCTAGAGCCAATAGCAGGGGATAACCAAGTAGTCGTTGATGTAACGCGCGTTGGAATCTGCGGAACCGATCAAGAGTTCTTCACCGGAGAAATGGTTTATCTCCATAGCAACCAAGCAAAGTATCCAGTTCGCATCGGCCACGAATGGTGCGGAGTTGTTTCCGAAATTGGTAAAGGTGTTAATCCAAAGTGGCTTGGTCAACGCGTCACTGGTGACACGATGCTCGGTTGCGGAACTTGTTACCGCTGCACATCAGGTCGCCAACATGTTTGCGATGATCGCTTTGAAATCGGAGTTCGCAACGGTTGGCCGGGTGCTTGCGCTGAAAAACTTCTAGTCCCAGAACGCGCGCTCCATGCACTTCCAGATTCAATTGATGATGCCATTGGCGCGCTTATTGAACCCGCAGGCAATTCACTACGCGCAGTTGAAGCAGCCCTCGCCGGCCCCGGAAAAGAAATCTTGATTTACGGAACCGGAACAATTG
>JBIIRS010000115.1:0-3728 GCA_044341425.1 Candidatus Planktophila sp.
TGCAGGTCGTATTCGGATTTACTTGGACCAGATCCATTTCCGCGATACCAATTGGCTAGCGAGTTAACGGTAATAATCATTTCGGGGTTATCGCCATCTAAATCTTTTCCGGCAAGGGCGTTGGCTAGCGCTGATGGATACCAGAGGCTGGCATCGGGTGCGCCCTTAAAGTTTGAAAAGTAACTTCCCGGGCGCGCACTCCCTAAGACGCTATACGAATTCGATCTTCCCCAGGTTGCATCGATGTAAATTGGAACGTTAGATTCAAAATTCGCAGCCCAGACATCAACGGCGGCTTGCACCTGTGGCTTGGTCCATTCGGGAAAGTTGTTGTACTTAACAATTATTTTAGATTTCTTCTCTAATTTTCCAACTTTCGGAGTTGGAGATTGAAGAATATTTGTTGCAGGGCCTGCATATACATTGGCCCACTGTGTAGCAGGACGTACACGAACTTGCGCATCTGCCGAAGTTGGCGCAATCAATCCCAGTAAAAGTGCGGAGAGCGCTGTGAGTATGGCAACAGAGCGAGTGGGAATCCGCATAAATTTCCTTGCCATAGCGCCCAACGCTATCAGGGTGCGAGAATGTCGCCATGACCCCCAAGTCTCAAGCCGATATCGTCGAAGTAGATTTCACAGAAGTAATCTCAAGGATGAAATCTGAGCGAGCAATTACCTTGGAATTCAATACTTCTGTACCGCGCCCAGAACCAACCTTGGATGAAGCGCGCGCCGAGTTAGCAAATTCGATTGGCGAGATCGCTCACAAGGTTTTCTCAAAGAAGTATGGTCCGCTCGTTGGAACCGTCACAAAGACAACTGCCGAGACGTTATTAAAGAACGCTGAAGATAACCTTTATCGCGCCAAAGGAGATGCGACCTTAATAATTCAAGAGATAATTGACCGGGCATTTACATCGCCAAAGAAAAAGAAGAAGTGAAGCCTTTAGTTACAGTTTATTCGCGTAGCGGTTGTCATTTATGTGAGAACGCGGAAGTAACCCTTGACTGCCTTAAAGAAGAGTTAGATTTTAATCTAGAGATAAAGTTGATTGACGGTAGCGCAGAGTTAGAAAAGTTATATGGACACGAAGTTCCGGTTATCCATATCGATGGCGAGCATCATGACTTCTTTAGGGTGGATGTAGAACGTTTTAAATCTTCCCTTTATACACATCGTCAGCGTCAATAATTTGGTATGAATAACCTTGTTCAGCAAGGAAGCGTTGCCGGTTTTGAGCAAAGTCTTGATCGATAGTGTCGCGGGATACGACTGAGTAAAACTTAGCACCGCGGCCATCAGCCTTTGGTCGCAAGATCCGCCCTAATCGCTGCGCCTCTTCCTGACGTGATCCAAAAGCGCCAGAAACCTGGATCGCAATAGTTGCCTCTGGTAGGTCAATTGAAAAGTTGGCGACCTTAGATACGACTAGACAAGTAATTTCACCAGAGCGAAATGCAGCGAAGAGCTTTTCGCGTTCTTTAATTGGAGTCTCACCTTTGATTACTGGCACGCCAAGCGTCTCAGAGAGATCATCTAGCTGATCGATGTACTGACCGATCACAAGAATTTGCTCGCCTGCATGTAGGGCAACAAGTTCTTCAACGACATCACGTTTGGTCCGAGTAGTTGCGCAGTAGCGATAACGCTCTTCTGGCTCTGCTGTTGCATAGGAAAGGCGTTCTGCTTCGGTCAGATTTACACGAACTTCAATACATTCGGCAGGTGCGATATATCCCTGGGCTTCAATCTCTTTCCATGGAACATCAAAGCGCTTTGGGCCAATTAGCGAAAATACTTCGCCCTCCATGCCATCCTCACGAACTAAAGTTGCAGTTAGCCCTAAACGACGGCGCGATTGAATATCAGCGGTAAAGCGAAAGATTGGTGCCGGCAGTAAATGAACTTCGTCGTAAATAATCAAGCCCCAGTCGTGGGTATCAAAGAGATCTAAGTGTGCGTAAGCGCCATTTTTCTTCTTAGTCATAACTTGGTAAGTCGCAATTGTTACGGGGCGAATCTCTTTCTTAGCACCTGAGTATTCGCCGATCTCATCTTCGTTTAGCGTTGTTCGGCGAAGCAGCTCTTCACGCCATTGGCGCGCTGCCACAGTATTTGTTACCAAAATTAGCGTTGTTGCCTTGGCATGAGCCATCGCCGCTGCGCCAACAATCGTCTTTCCAGCTCCACAAGGAAGTACGACAACGCCAGAACCACCGTGCCAGAAGCCTTCTGCTGCTAACTCTTGATAGGGACGAATCTTCCAATCGTTCTGCTTCAGCGCGATTTCATGTGCTTGGCCATCAACGTAACCTGCGAAATCTTCGGCTGGCCAACCTAAACGCAGAAGTGATTGCTTAATCGCACCTCGTTGGCTGGGATGAACTGCAATAGTTTCGGGATCGATTCGTACACCGAGCAGCGGTGCAATCTTCTTGGCGCGGATAACTTCTTCAAGTACACCAACATCTGTAGTCACAAGAATCAAGCCATGTACCGGGTCGGCTTCAAGGCGCAAACGGCCGTAACGAGACATAGTTTCTGCAACATCTACAAGAAGTGAATGCGGAACTGCGTAACGTGAATACTTAATCAAAGTATCAATAACTAACTCAGCATCGTGGCCGGCAGCGCGCGCATTCCATAGACCAAGGTTTGTTAAACGATAGGTGTGAATATGTTCAGGAGAACGCTCTAGTTCGGCGAAAGGTGCAATTGCGCGACGACATTCAGTCGACATCGGATGATCAATATCTAGCAGGAGCGTCTTATCGCTCTGAACAATTAGCGGGCCTTCGCTCATTTCAAGAGATCCTTTATTAGAGCATGCAGAAGCGCACTTCGTTCTTCGATCGATTTCAGACTTAACCATTCATTTGGAGCATGTGCACCGCCGCCAACTGCGCCTAAGCCATCTAGTACTTGCGCACCAGCTGCCGCGGCAAAGTTTCCATCGCTTGCGCCACCAACTTCAGCACAACCAAGAGGCGCCATACCGATCTCTTTAGCCACACGTTCTACGCGCTCGTAAAGTTCTTTAGTTGATGAAGGTTGTAGCGGCGGACGATTTAAACCACCAGTTACTTCAATACGCGCTCCAGAAACCGTGGAAGGCAGCGCTTTAATCGCCTTATCAATTCGTTCAAGTTCTGCTTGTGAGAAAGAACGAGCATCAATTTCTAGTACTGCTAAATCAGGAACCGTGTTCGCGCTATTGCCAGAACGCAAGAGTGTTGGAACAACTGTTGTTCCATAAGCAGGATCTTCCAGCGCAGATAACTTGAGAATCAAATGCGCCATCTCAACGGTTGCGTTGACGCCCTTTTCTGGTTCAAGACCTGCATGTGATGCCAGACCATGGGCGCTGACCTTGTACATCGCGGTGCCTTTACGTCCTGTCTTAACTTTTCCATTAAGCGATGCTTCTAGAACTAATACCGCCTTCGCTTTGGCGGATAAATCCATAATCAATTTGCGTGATGCAAAACTTCCGGTCTCTTCATCAGTTGTTGCAATAAGTGCCACGCGATTGCCAGCTTCGGAGATTCCCTTAAGTGCGTAGAGGGCTTGAACAAATCCCGCCTTCATATCAAAGACGCCAGGTCCGCGAACTACATCACCATTTACTTCCCAGAGCGGTGAGTAAGAACCATGTGGCCAAACGGTATCGAGATGAGCCAAAATTAAAATTTCAGGTGCATCTGAACCCCACCAGAAAACCGGTC
>JBIIRS010000017.1:0-12899 GCA_044341425.1 Candidatus Planktophila sp.
CGCCGATGTCGACATCATGGCCGATTTACTAAAACGCCTCGGGTGTGAAGTTTCACGCGATGGTTCAACGCTTTCAATTACAGTTCCAGAAAAGCCGGCTCACCGCGCTGATTACGATTTGGTGCGAAAGATGCGCGCATCTATAAACGTACTTGGCCCACTTGTTGCTCGCGTTGGTAAGGCCGAAGTCGCACTTCCTGGCGGCGATGCGATCGGCTCACGCGGTTTAGATTTTCATATCAAGGGCCTGGAATCTTTGGGTGCAACCGCACACGTGGAACATGGTTATGTAATCGCCGAAGCGCCTAATGGGTTAACTGGGGCTACCATCGAATTAGATTTTCCTAGTGTTGGTGCAACTGAAAACTTAATGACCGCTGCCGTTCTGGCAAAGGGTGTTACAACAATTGATAACGCAGCGCGTGAACCTGATTTAGTTGATCTTGGCGAATTTTTGATTTCCATGGGCGCAAAGATCGAAGGACTTGGTTCGCCGCTAATCAAGATCACTGGCGTTACCAAGTTAAACCCGACTGATCACACCACAATTACCGACCGCATCATCGCCGGCACATGGGCATTTGCCGCTGCAATGACCCAAGGCGACATCACAATTCACGGTGGTCGAGCTGACCACATGGAAGTTATGCTCGAAAAGTTAGCGCATGCTGGTGCAATAATTACTTCAACCGCCGATGGCATTCGTGTGCAGATGAACCAACGCCCACGTGCAACTGATGTTGCAACGCTTCCCTATCCAGGATTTGCTACCGATCTCTTGCCATTCATCATCGCCATGAATGCTGTTGCTGATGGCCATTCAATGGTTACCGAAAACGTATTTGAATCACGCTTTATGTTTGTAAATGAACTTGCTCGCCTTGGCGCACACGTCACTGTCGACGGAAAACACGCCTCAATTACTGGAATTCCGCAGCTATCTGGCGCACCAGTTGAAGCAACCGATATCCGTGCCGGTGCCGGCTTAGTCCTTGCTGCCCTTGTCTCCGAAGGCGAAACCACCGTCGATGGCGCATTCCACATCGATCGCGGCTACCCAAACTTCGCTGAAGATCTGCGCGCCCTCGGCGCCAACGTGACCCGAGAATAGGTCTTAAATTAGAGTCTTTCTCAGCTCCAGAAACATGAAAAGCAAAGGCACAGTTTCTTCCGCTGAAAAGTCTCTAATTATGCTTGCTAAATGAGGGCACTTGGCGCACTCGTTAAAAAATTTCAGTGTAAGAAACTGTGTAGTTGCTTTTCATGTTTCTGACGCTGAAATTTTTGAAACTAACCGACTGATTCAGTAAGGATCGAGACGCGATTGTTAGCGACAGATAAGAAGCCGCCCTGTACGTTGAATTCCTTAGTCGTTCCATCTACTGCTTTGATGCTCACGGCACCGTCGACTAGTACGCCAAACAGAGGTGAGTGGTCAGGAAGAACACCAAGTTCTCCTTCAGTTGTGCGAGCAGAAACAAAAGTTGCCTGCCCGGACCACACACGCTGTGTTGGCGAAACTAGTTCGACGTTAAGTGCCATGTTTTTAGTTCTTCGCTAGTTCTGCGGCTTTGCGCTCAACATCGTCGAGCCCACCACACATGAAGAATGCTTGTTCTGGAACGTGGTCGTACTTGCCATCAGCAAGTGCTTCGAATGCTGTGATTGTCTCTGTCAACGGAACGAATGAACCGTCGAGACCGGTGAAGACCTTTGCCACGAATGTGTTCTGTGAAAGGAAGCGCTGGATGCGACGGGCGCGACCAACTAGAACGCGGTCATCTTCTGACAATTCATCGATACCGAGAATTGCGATGATGTCCTGTAGATCCTTGTAGCGCTGCAAGATCTGCTTGATGCGGTTTGCAACACGGAAGTGGTGCTCACCGATATAGCGTGGATCCAAGATGCGTGATGTTGAGTCAAGTGGATCCACAGCTGGGTAGATACCAAGCTCTGAAATCGGACGAGACAACACTGTTGTTGCATCTAAGTGCGCGAAAGTTGTGTGTGGGGCTGGGTCGGTAATGTCATCTGCAGGAACGTAAATTGCCTGCATAGATGTAATTGAGTGACCACGTGTTGAAGTAATGCGCTCCTGCAACTGGCCCATTTCATCGGCAAGTGTTGGCTGGTATCCCACAGCAGATGGCATACGGCCAAGCAGAGTTGATACTTCAGAACCTGCCTGAGTAAAGCGGAAGATATTGTCGATGAAGAGCAGTACATCCTGCTTCTGAACATCGCGGAAGTACTCCGCCATAGTCAACGCTGAAAGCGCAACGCGAAGACGCGTGCCAGGTGGCTCATCCATCTGACCGAAGACCAAGGCTGTTTTATTGATAACACCGGTCTCGGTCATTTCGAGGAACAAGTCGTTACCTTCGCGAGTACGTTCTCCAACGCCGGCGAATACAGATACACCACCGAAGTTTTCCGCTACGCGATAAATCATTTCCTGGATAAGAACAGTCTTACCAACACCTGCACCACCGAATAGACCGATCTTTCCACCCTTTACATAAGGTGTTAGCAGGTCGATAACTTTGATACCGGTCTCGAACATTTCTGTCTTTGACTCGAGTTGATCGAATGCTGGTGCATCGCGGTGGATTGGCCAACGCTCTTTAATATCAAGTGATGATGTTGGAACATCGAGTGACTCGCCAAGTGTGTTGAAGACGTGGCCCTTTGTAACATCACCGACCGGTACTGAGATTGCAGCACCCGTATCTGTTACCTCTGCGCCACGGACCATTCCGTCTGTTGGCTGCATAGAAATCGCGCGCACAAGGTTGTCACCAATGTGTTGTGCAACTTCAAGGGTCAAGGTACGAGTAGTGCCACTCATGGTGGTCTCTACGTGGAGCGCGTTAAAGATCGATGGCATTGAATCCGCTGGGAATTCAATATCCACGACCGGTCCAATAACTCGGGCAACGCGGCCTTTACCTGTTGATGACATCATTCACTCCCTGCACTAGCTGAGGCTAACGCGTCTGCGCCGCCCACAATTTCACTGATTTCCTGGGTAATTTCGGCCTGACGAGCCGCGTTCGCAAGTCGGGTTAGCGACTTGATTAAATCATCAGCGTTGTCAGTCGCTGACTTCATAGCGCGACGACGTGCAGCATGCTCGGAAGCAGCTGATTGCAACATCGCGTTGAAGATTCGGGCTTCGATATAGCGAGGTAGAAGTGCGTTAAGTACTTCACCGGCATTTGGTTCAAACTCATACATTGGCAGCAAACCAGATGGTGCTGGAGTATCGCTTTCAATAACTTCCAGTGGCAACATGCGCTTGGCCATCGCGTTTTGCGTCAACATTGATTTGAACTCGGTAAATATGATGTGGATTTCATCCACTCCAGCGTTATCGGTCTGGGCATCGGCAATAAATGCTGAAATCAGAGCTTCGGCAACTTCTTTAGCGTTTTCATAGGTTGGATTATCTGAAAAACCTGTCCAAGATCCTGAGATATCGCGGTTGCGGAACTTGTAATAGTTCACAGCCTTGCGACCTACAAGATAGTTAGAAACTTCAAGACCGCGCTCACGGATCATGGCAGCGAGTTGTTCGCCTTCCTTGATCGCGTTATTTGAATAAGCACCAGCCATACCGCGGTCGGCAGAGATAATTAATATCGCTGCGCGCTTTGGATTTTCAGATGGTGTAGTCAATGGGTGGTTTGTTGAAGAGAAACTAGCAACGGCGGATACAGCACGGGTCAACTCATTTGCATATGGAGTCGAAGCAGCAACACGTTGCTGTGCTTTGACAATACGAGAGGCAGAGATTAACTCCATCGCCTTCGTAATTTTCTTAGTCGCCTTAACGGATCTCATCCGTCGGCGATATATGCGTAGTTGAGCGCCCATGGGTTACTTCTTCACCGCCGGTGGCACAAACTTTGTGATCGCTTCAGCACCTTCTGAATCAAGTGCTTCAGCAGGTGCATCGTTAACGATCCCTGCAGCAGAAGATTTGAATTGCTTCTTGAAATCAGCAACTGCTGTCTTCATCTTGGCAACGGTGTCATCTTCGAGCATCTTGGTCTCTGAAATTACTGTGAAGATATCTTTACGCTCGCGACCGATAAAGTCGAGAAGTTCAGATTCAAAGCGACGGATATCGGCAACTGCAACAGAGTCGAGTTCTCCTGAAGTTCCGGCCCAGATTGAAACGATCTGACGCTCTAGTGAATATGGTGAGTATTGACCCTGCTTGAGAAGTTCAACCATACGTGCACCGCGCTCGAGTTGAGCCTTTGATGCCGCATCAAGGTCAGAACCGAAAGCAGCGAATGCTTCAAGTTCACGGAACTGTGCAAGGTCAAGACGCAGACGACCTGCGATCTTCTTCATCGCCTTTGTCTGCGCAGAACCACCAACGCGAGAAACAGATACACCTACGTTGATCGCTGGGCGCACACCGGCGTTGAAGAGATCTGTTTCAAGGAAGCACTGACCATCAGTAATAGAAATTACGTTGGTAGGAATAAAGGCAGAAACGTCATTTCCCTTTGTTTCAATGATCGGCAGACCAGTCATTGAACCGCCACCGAGTTCATCGGAAAGCTTTGCGCAACGTTCTAGCAAACGTGAGTGTAAGTAGAAAACATCTCCTGGGTACGCTTCGCGGCCTGGTGGACGACGAAGTAGAAGTGAGACTGAACGGTAAGCCTCAGCTTGCTTTGAAAGATCATCAAAAACAATTAGAACGTGCTCGCCCTTGTACATCCAGTGCTGACCAATTGCAGAACCAGTGTATGGAGCGAGGTACTTAAAGCCTGCTGGGTCTGATGCAGGAGATGCAACGATTGTTGTGTACTCCATTGCGCCAGCTTCTTCGAGCGCGCCCTTAACAGACGCGATCGTTGAACCCTTTTGACCAATAGCGACGTAGATACATTTAACTTGCTTCTTCTTATCGCCAGTTAGCCAGTTTTCGCGCTGGTTAATGATGGTGTCAACTGCAACAGCAGTCTTTCCTGTCTGACGGTCACCAATGATCAACTGGCGCTGTCCGCGACCAATTGCTGTCATCGCATCGATCGCCTTAATACCTGTTGCAAGTGGTTCCTTAACTGGCTGGCGCTCAACTACAGAGGGAGCCTGCAATTCAAGTGCACGGCGTGCGTCAGGTTTGATTTCACCCTTGCCATCAATTGGACGACCAAGTGGATCAACAACGCGACCCAAGAAGCCATCACCAACTGGTACAGAAAGAATTTCACCAGTACCGCGTACCGAGGTTCCTTCTTCAATTCCGGCGTAACTTCCGAGAATAACAACACCGATCTCGCGCACATCGAGGTTAAGTGCAAGACCTAGTGTTCCGTTCTCGAACTGCAAGAGTTCGTTTGCCATTGTTGAAGGAAGTCCCTCAACGCGAGCGATTCCATCGCCTGCCTGGCTAACTGTTCCAACTTCGTCGCGAGCTGCGGCGCCTGGATCGTATGACTTAACGAAATTCGCTAAGGCATCCCGAATTTCATTCGGTTGGATCTTGAGCTCTGCCATGTCGTTCTCCCTTTTTCGTTTCTTCTTAAATCTTCTTTTATTGAATTTTCTTGCTTACGCGGACTGACCAACTAGTGCACGCCCAGCGTTTGCCAGGCGGTTTACAACGCTTCCATCGACTAACTCATCTGCGAACTTGATTGAAACTCCACCCATAATTGTTGGGTCGATTTGCACGTTAATGCGGATTGGCTGACCGACGTTCTTCTCAAGAACTGTTGCAAGTCGCTTTGACTGTGCATCAGTTAGAGCAGTTGCTGTACGCACAACAGCGATTAAGCGGTTGCGACGGTTTGCCAAACCAAAGAGGTAATCAGCGAAGGCTGCTTCGATGCTGCGTCCGCGAAGGGAGGCTACAAGTGCGCTAGCGATCTTGATTGTTGAAGCAGATGCCTTCTTGCCAAGTACTTCAGCGATTAACGCTGACTTGGCGTCAGTTGAACCAACGCTGACGAGCGCCTTGCGGAGCTCGAAATTATCGGCAACAAGGCGTGAAGTTTCAAAGAACTCATCTTCTACGCGATCGAGCTCGCCGGCAATATTTGCTGCAGATGCTTCTGCCTCAATTGCTAACTGCTCTGTTGCATAGACAAGATCCTTTGTTGCTGACCAACGAAGACCAGAGAGTTCGCTGAGAAGTGATACAGCGAGCGTTCCGGTTGATTTTGTAAATAGATCTTTAACAAGTGCAGCCTTTGCTGCCTTATCGCGTGCTGGATCTGTAATTGCGCGACGCACAGAAGTGTTATCGGCAAAGAGATCTGCTGCTGCGAAGAGGTGAGAAGACAACTCTGAAGCCGATGCTGCGCTTGCGCCCTTGACTGCAGCATCGAGTGCAGAACGTGCAGCCACGAGTGACTGACGACTACTGCCTCCGAGGTGAATTCTCATTTTCTTACTTGCTCTTCTCTAGATCATCCAAGAAACGGTCAACGATCCGTGATTGACGAGCCTGGTCATCTAAAGATTCCCCGACAATCTTTGAAGCGAGTTCAACCGCAAGTGCACCGACTTCATTGCGAAGTGATGTGATCGCTTGTTGGCGCTCTGCCTCAATGGATGCGTGTGCAGCAGAAGTAATTCGTGCTGCTTCTTCCTGTGCTTTCGCACGAAGTTCTTCAACGATAGATGCGCCCTGTACGCGAGCTTCTTCACGAAGAGTTTGTGCTTCTTCGCGCGCCTTTGAAAGCTGCTCGTTGTACTGGGAAAGCGCGCGTTGCGCTTCGAGCTGCGCCTTTTCAGCGCGCTCCATTCCACCTTGAATTGCCTCCGTGCGTGCAGTGAATGCCTTTTCGAACATTGGCACCACTTTGCTGCGCAGAACTAGGAAGAGAAGTGTGAACGCAACTGCACCAACGATGATTTCCGATGTATGCGGAATCAAAGGGTTGAGCGTCTCTCCCTCAGCGGCAAAATTGAATTTAATCATAATTAGTTCAGATTATTTTCTGGGCTAATTAGAGTACGAAAGCTAGAACGAGACCGAAGAGTGCGAGAGCTTCAGCGAGCGCGAATCCAAGGAACGCGATTGGCTGTAGAACGCTACGTGCTTCAGGCTGACGTGCAACGCCGTTGATATATGCGGCGAAGATAAGTCCGGTTGCAATACCAGGACCGATTGCTGCGAGGCCAAAACCGACCAGGTTGAGTGTGCCTTCCATTTTTTTACTGCCTTTCGTTAGGTGTTAGTGCTCGTCGGCAAGGGCGCCGGCGATGTAGAGAGCGGTCAACAGGGTAAAGATGTACGCCTGAAGACATTGAACCATGAACTCGAAGAAGGTCAACACGATGCCGATACCGAAGGCAAACGGGCTAACCAACTTCAAAGCAAGTGCACCTTGGGCAAGGTGTTCTCCGCCCAAGATAAATACGAGCAACAGTAAGTGGCCCGCAAACATATTTGCAAAGAGACGCAGTGAGAGCGTCAATGGACGAACTAAGAAGAAGGTGAGAATTTCAAGAGGCGTAATCAAAATGTATGCAGGCTTTGGAACTCCAGGCATGAACATGATGTCTTTGAGGTACTTGAAAACGCCGTGCTTTTTAATTCCGATGTAGTGGAAGACGAAGAATGTAAATGCAGCTAAGACATATGCGAAGCCGACGTGAGACATCGTTGGGAACTGTAGAAGCGGAATAATTCCGAACCAGTTATTGACCAAGATAAAGGTAAAGAGTGTAAATAGGTACGGTACAAAGCGAAGGAATTCGTGGCCAATTACATCTTTTGCTAGATCATTTCGCACAAAGGCGTAAACACTTTCGCCGGCGAACTGGAGCTTGGAAGGCACGACTGCGGCTTTACGTGATGCCGCGATAAAAAATACTGAGATCAAAACTACTGAGAGTAGAACCAAGAAAATCGGTTTAGTCGTATAAGGGTTATCGCCAAAAATGGGTGGCAGTTCGAAGTCTTTGGTACTTGGCGGGACAAAGCCTTCGCCTTCAGCGCCTTGACGAACTAACGCGAGCACACAAACTCCAATTTACTTAGCCGATATAAGGGAATTGCCTGTAACGGGGCAACCTTATGGGTAAAAGCCTCCACCTGTGAAATCCAAAAAATGTGATTTTGCTGGGTCGGCTGCGCTATTCGCGCCCGAACCGTTCCTATGCGTCGGAGCGCTATTCGCGCCCGAACCGTAGCCAGACTAAATAGATCGCCCCGCCCATACCAACGAGCAGGCCGGCCAAGGTTAGGTAACCGGTGCCGAACCACTTATCTGCGGCATAGCCAACCCCGCCCCAGAAAAGTAGCCCAGAAAGGAGGTAACCGAAGATGGTCCACATTGCGTTTTCATCGCGCTTGTTCTGACTGCTATTACTCACTGGACCTCCGTGGCCGTAATTACGGTTTTGCTTGAGGGGGTAATGGTAGATGAGTTTTGAGCTTGAGGTAACTAGCGATCTCTCCCCCGAGCCAGGCGATCGTAAGCGCACAGGCTGCGACCCCGAAGCTCAAACGATCAATCACATCGCGATCAGTGTATTTGGCTAACGCCCATAAGAAGAGGCCAAGGAAGAAAAGTTTCGCGAAGTAAGAAAATAGCGCCATCGCCATAGTGCTTATCGGATCAAGATTTCTGGTTAGACGCGAAACCAAGATATGCACGATGAAGTAAATAGCGACTATGAACTGCGCAAGCAACGCACCATAGAAACCGGCAAGACCACGAGTTAAAGTAAATAAAACTATGGCGATCGCGCCAACAATTAGGGTTGGCTTAACCGCACCTCGCAAAAGTTGTGATTCATTTGATTGAGTATCAGACATGGCTCACACTTTCTGTAATTCGTAGCGATTTCGATTTACCGCGGCTGAAGAAGATTGTAAATGCCAACATAGCACCGGCAAATATCGCTGCTACCCAAAGAGGCGCAAATGCTGAAACGGTTACGGGAAAAGCAATCGTTGCTGTCCATAAATACATAATCGCAGCGGTGCGGATTTGAGTATTACCCGCGCGCATAATGCGGTGATGTAGATGTTCTTTATCGGATGAGAACGGAGATTTACCGGCGCGAATTCGGCGAAAGATCGCCAGAGTCAAATCAGCAAGCGGAATTGCAAGAACTGCAAAGGGTAGAAGTAGCGGCAAAAGGGCGGGTCCAAGTTTCTCTTCACTAATTGCATTTGGATCTACTTGGCCAGTTAAAGTGATTGCAGATGCCGCCAGCATTAAACCAAGGAACATCGACCCCGAATCCCCCATAAAGATACGGGCGGGATGCGAGTTATGTGGCAAGAAGCCTAGGCAAACACCGATTGCAATGGCGGTAATAAGTGATGGGGCGCCTGCACGGTTAAATCCATAAACAACTGCCAAAAGATAAGCGAATGCGAAGAAGGCAGAACCTGCAATTGCAACTATTCCAGCGGCTAGGCCGTCTAGGCCGTCAATAAAGTTAACGGCGTTAATTGTTACAAGGACTATAAGCACGGTAAGTAATTGGCCAACGCTCGGTGGCAACATGGTTACGCCATTTATCGGCAGCCATAAGATTTGAATTCCGTAGAGCAACAAGATTCCGGCAGCTAAGGCTTGGCCTGCCAACTTGGTAATCGCATCTAGTTCGTAGCGATCATCTGCCATTCCAAGCAACACCAAGAAAGTTCCGGCTAAGAAAATTCCTTGCGCATCATTACCGAAGGATTTTCCAACGAGTTCTAGATTGCCAACGATTAAGAAGGTAGCTGACATAGAAAGCCACATCGCAAGTCCGCCCCAGCGTGGAGTTGGGATTACGTGAATATCGCGCTTGCGAATCTGAGCAACTGCGCCAAAATGTAACGCCCATTTTCTTACAAAGGGTGTGATGATGTAACAGAGCGCTGCTGCAAGTAAGAGCGTTACGAGATATTCGCGCATGCGCTAATTGCTGCCCTTATGCGGTGTAGATCGGAAAACGCGCAGTGAGTGCGTGTACTTCAGATTTGATTGCCGCGTGCGCCTTCTCGTCATCAGTCTTGATAGCGCGCGCGATGAAGGATGCGATCTGCTGCATCTCGGCAACGCCCATTCCTTGAGTAGTCGTCGCAGGAGTTCCGACGCGAATACCGCTGGTGATGCCTGGCTTTTCTGGATCGAAAGGAATTGAATTCTTATTCATAACGATTCCAGCTAAACCACAACGCTCATCTGCAACTTTTCCAGTTACGCCAGTGCTGCGAATATCCATCAGCGCTAAGTGGGTTTGGGTTCCGCCAGAGACGGCGCGCATTCCCTCTTTCTCAAGAGCTGCGGCAAGTGCTTGGGCGTTAACAATTACATCCTTGGCATACTTTTGATAGGCAGGTGTTGCACATTCGGCGAGCGCAATCGCTTTGCCCGCAACCGCAGACATGATTGGGCCACCCTGCATGCCAGGAAATACCGCTTTATCAATCGCTGCTGCATGCTCGGCCTTAGTCAAGATCATTCCGCCTCGTGGTCCACGCAAAACTTTATGCGTTGTAAATGAGACAACATCTGCATAAGGAACAGGTGATGGAATAGCTTTTCCAGCAACTAGTCCAATGAAGTGCGCGGCATCGACCCACATGATCGCTCCGACCTCATCGCAGATTGCGCGAATCTTTTCAAAGTCGACAAGTGATGGGTAGGCAGTTGCTCCAGAACAGATCATCTTTGGCTTAGTGCGGATCGCGATATCGCGCAGCTCGTCATAATCAATTAACTCGTTATCTTGGCGCACACCGTATGACTCGACGTTAAACCACTTTCCAGAGAAGTTAACGGGTGAGCCATGAGTTAAGTGGCCACCGTGTGCCAATGACATCGCAAGAACGGTATCTCCTGGCTTGGTAAATGCTTGATAGACCGCGACATTTGCGCTGGCACCTGAGTGTGGTTGTACGTTGGCATGTTCTGCACCGAATAAAGTTTTAGCGCGATCGATTGCGATTACTTCAGCCTTATCAACTTCTTCGCAGCCGCCGTAATAACGCTTGCCTGGATAACCTTCTGCATATTTATTGGAGAGGGTCGAACCAAGTGCTGCCAAAACTGCGCGCGATGTAAAGTTTTCAGATGCGATTAGCTGCAGATTGGTCTGCTGACGCTTTAACTCAGATAGAAGAACTGCTGCAATATCTGGATCTTGTTTGCTAAGCAGTGCAAAATCCGGGCCATAGAAAGTCTCTGCGCTCATGCGGGCAAGCCTAAGCCTTACGGCGCAGAAATGTCGGGTGCGATCGCTGTGATTTGCTCACCCGAGATCGCCCCAACGCGCACGATGCGGGCCGGCTCGCTATCGCCCGCAACCACCGTGGTGGCCGGTCCTTGGGCGATTGGGCCTATTGAAAAGATTGCAGCCACTTCGAGTTCGGTGAACTTTAATTCACTTGGATCAGTAATTGGAGAATTACCTGCAAACGCTGCAGAGGCCACGGCAAGCGGTCCGTGCGCCTTGGCTAGTTGCAGTATGAAATCTGCACTTGGCACGCGTACGCTAAATGAATCTAATTGTTGGCCATCACCTAAATCCCAATTGAGTCCGCGCTGCGGCTTTAAATTAATTGATAACTGTCCTGGCCAAAAACTATCAATTAGCTTTCTGACAGGTTCGCTGATTTCACGGGCGATGCCATCTACTGCTGCGCTTGAACCAATCATTACTTGCGCAGATACACCAAGCTCATCTCCACGTAGTACATGCAATGCGCGCACGGCATCGTGAAAGAAAGCATCAGCGACAAGTGCGTATGAATTCTCAAGTGGAGCAACGATTACATAGCCATCTTTGAGAGCGGCTGCCGCGTTGGCCAAATGCTCACTTATAGAGCCCGAATTGATATCAATGGTTGCCATAGCCGTTATTTTCTCACCGCAGAGGTCCAACGTGGGCGATCAGTTAAATCTTTATGTAGAACTATCTCGGTGAAATCGCGAGATAGCACCGCATCAATGGCAGCGCCTTGTTCTTCAGTATGTTCGATCGCTAAGACTCCCCCGCTCTTTAACAATCGAGCGGCGGCATCGATAAAACGTTTTGGCAGTTCCATCCCGGTTTCTCCACCAAAGAGCGCAATATGTGGCTCATGTTCTGCGACATCGCGGGGCAGCGATTGAGTGTTTGGAATATAGGGAGGATTAGCGATAACGATGTCGCATTTAACGCCGGGCAATACATCTGCCACATCGCCTTCGACAACGCGCACGTTCTCGGAAATCTTCGCCACATTCTTCTTTAGCCACTCAATAGCTTCAGGACTTTTTTCTACTGCGATGACTCTGGTTCTTGGCGCTTCAGTTGCAATTGCAAGTGCTAGCGCGCCAGAGCCTGATCCGAGATCTATTACTGAAATCTCTCCAGTGACTTTCTCTTCTAAATTTTTAACATGTGTGAGTACTGCTTCAACAAGAAGTTCACTTTCCGGACGTGGCACCAATACCCCCGGACCAACTTCAATTTCCAGATGTCGGAAGTAAGCAGTACCAGTTAGATACTGCAGAGGTTCATGTGCCGCGCGACGAGAAATCAACTTTGCGAAGGTATCTTCGATTACTCCAAAGTCACCAAGTGATTTAAGGGTTGCATCCAACTTAACCGAGTTATGTAGATCCATTCGGGAGATGCCGAGAACGTATGCAAATAAATGTTCAGCATCGATTTCGGCGATATCTGCCGCTGCTAACTTCTCTTTCGCTGAACGAAGCAGGCTCTTGATCTCGCTCATATCGTTTTCTTAACAGCCCTTAGTTGGTGGAAGAAAGCTTCGCTGCCTTATCGGCATCTAGTAAGGCTTGAACTACATCATCTAACTCGCCATTTAATACTGAATCCAAATTATTTGATTTGTAATTTACGCGGTGATCGCTGAGGCGATTTTCTGGGTAGTTATAGGTGCGAATTCGCTCGGAACGATCCACGGT
>JBIIRS010000116.1:0-3688 GCA_044341425.1 Candidatus Planktophila sp.
TCATTTAGTTAGTGGATCAATCGAGAAGGATTTGTTGAGAGAGTTGAGTGAGTTAACCGACAAGATACGTATCGCGATCGCTCTTCATGTTGATGCAGTCAATCGCACACAAATGGTGCGACGCAAGCCAGTTTTCCGAATCTTTCGTTTAGCTGGTCGAGCGCCTCTTCCTGTTACCTATGAATTTGAAGCTGATGTTCTTTAAGAAGTTTGTATTTTCGGTTATTGGAATCTCATCGGTAATTGTTGTCGGCTTGGGCTTTCTGTCGCCGGATCAGTTTTCAAAGTTGGGTCAGATCGAAAACGTCTTCAAGGAACCTGAACCAGTTAACTCTTTAAGTGGTCGTGTTGGCAGCGATGGACCAATACTGGTTGTGAAGATCGATGACACTCGGGCAGCGCATCCACAGGCTGGTTTAGAGGATGCAGATGTGATTTACATAGAGCAAGTAGAAGGCGGACTCACCAGACTCGCAGCGGTCTACTCATCGAAGATTCCAGCAGTTATCGGACCTGTAAGAAGTGCCCGTATCGCAGATATAGAAATTCTTCAACAATTTGGCCGCGTTGCCTTTGCTTACAGCGGAGCACAGAAGAAGTTGTTGCCAGTCATCGCTGCCGCGAATCTGGAGAACTTAGGTGCGCAGCGCCAGTCGCGCGAGATCTACTCAAATGACCCAATGCGAAACGCACCAACGGCGATGATGTTGCAAGCACAAACCTTGATGCAAAAAGTTAAGGAGCAGCAACTTCCTGTTGCAATATCCAAGAGCGTTGGTTGGAACTTTGCAGATACTGTAGATACTGGTACCGCGATCGCTTCAGCAAAAGTGTCTTGGCCCGCCAATTCATACGATGCAGTTTGGTCGGCGGCAGAAAAACGATGGCTTCTCTCTCATAGCGGAGTTCCAAACTTAGCGGCGAGCGGAGTACATCTAGGTGCCAGCACCTTCGTCATTCAAATCGTTTCAATCACGCCATCCGAATATGGAGATAAGTTCGGAGGAGTAACGCCATTTACAGCAACGGTTGGTTCAGGTCCTGGATACATTCTTCGTGATGGCAAATACATCTCGGCTCTTTGGAACCGACCAACACCGGATGTGGGAACAGTTTGGAGAACTGTTCAAGGTGAAGAGATTGCCTTCGCACCCGGGCAAATTTGGATCGCCTTAACGGATAAGGAACCAGAATTCACGCCTATTCCTTCGAAATTCCCCGCGGATGCGCCATCTGCTTCAGCAAAGTAGTATTAAGCCCTTAACTATTTGGATAGATTGTTTAGGGAGTTAGCGATGTCAGAGGCAGTCGGAACAGCTCGCGTTAAGCGCGGTATGGCAGAAATGCTTAAGGGTGGCGTCATCATGGATGTCGTCAACGTTGAGCAAGCCAAGATCGCGCAAGATGCCGGTGCTTGCGCTGTTATGGCTCTAGAACGCGTACCAGCCGATATTCGCGCCCAAGGTGGCGTCGCACGCATGTCAGATCCAGACATGATCGAAAAGATTAAAGCTGCGGTGACAATTCCTGTGATGGCAAAGGCCCGCATCGGCCACTTCGTCGAAGCGCGCATTCTCGAATCTCTGGGCGTTGATTACATCGATGAGTCAGAAGTTTTAACTCCAGCGGATTTTGAAAACCACATTGATAAATGGGATTTCAAGGTTCCTTTCGTTTGTGGTGCAACGAACTTAGGTGAAGCGCTCCGTCGAATTAATGAAGGCGCAGCGATGATTCGCTCAAAGGGCGAAGCAGGTACCGGTGATGTTTCCAACGCCATGATGCATATGCGCAAGATCGGCGCAGAAATCCGCCGTCTATCTTCAATGCGCGAAGATGAACTCTATGTTGCCGCGAAAGAGCTACAGGCTCCATACGCACTTGTTAAAGAAGTAGCTGAGACCGGAAAACTTCCAGTTGTTCTATTTACCGCTGGCGGTATCGCAACGCCTGCTGATGCAGCGCTGATGATGCAGATGGGCGCTGACGGCGTATTCATCGGCTCAGGAATCTTTAAGTCAGGCGATCCTGCAACTCGCGCTGCTGCTTGCGTTAAAGCTACGACATTCTTCGAAGATGCCAAAGTTATTGCTGATGCTTCACGCGGCCTTGGTGAAGCGATGGTTGGAATCAACGTAGCCGATCTTCCTGCGCCACACCGCTTAGCTGAACGCGGCTGGTAGTTAATTAGAAAATGAAGATTGGCGTTCTTGCTCTTCAAGGTGATTTTCGCGAACACCTAGTTGCGGCAAAGAGCGCAGGCCATGCTGCACTAACTGTGCGTCGCCCGGAAGAACTTGCCGAAGTTGATGCGTTAATTCTTCCTGGGGGAGAGTCAACGACGATTGCGCATCTAGCTGCGACCTTTAACTTGATGCAACCAATTCGAGATCGAATCAAATCAGGAATGCCGGTCTACGGTTCTTGCGCGGGAATGATTCTTTTGGCGGATCGAATAATCGATGGAGCAGATGGGCAAGAAACTTTCGGTGGCATCGATATGACTGTGCGACGAAATGCCTTTGGTCGCCAAGTTGATTCCTTTGAAAGCGATGTAGATTTTCAAGGCGTAAATCTCCACGCAGTATTTATCCGTGCGCCTTGGGTTGAGGAAGTAGGCGCAAACGTTGAAGTTCTCTCTTCAGTTAAGACTGCGCAGGGTTCTCACGCGGTTGCGGTTCGACAAGGCAGGCTCTTGGCAACCTCATTCCATCCTGAACTAACTGGTGATTTACGCGTACATCGCTACTTCTTTGATCAAGTCTGCACTGGCGCGATAAAGTAAGCGCAGTGAATTACGCGGTTTAGATACCGCTCAACGAGAGTGAAAGTTTGAGGTTAAGCCATGTCAGGCCATTCCAAATGGGCAACGACAAAGCATAAGAAAGCGGTAATCGATAGCCGCCGGGCAAAGAACTTTGCCAAGCTCATCAAAGCGATCGAAGTTGCCTCACGCAATGGCGGTCCAGATGTCGATGGAAACCCAACTCTCTTCGATGCGATTGCTAAGGCTAAGAAAAACTCCATGCCAGCAGATAACATCGAAAGAGCGGTAAAGCGCGGTGCTGGGCTCGAATCTGGTGGATCTGACTGGCAAACGATTATGTATGAAGGTTATGGTCCAAATGGCGTAGCGATCATGATCGAATGTTTATCGGATAACCGAAATCGCGCTGCTTCAGAAGTTCGAGTAGCAGTTACTCGAAATGGTGGATCGATGGCAGATCCTGGATCAGTTTCCTATCTCTTTAATCGTAAAGGCGTAATCATCATCGCTAAGGCTGATGCTGTGACAGAGGAGAAGATTCTAGAATCTGTACTAGAAGCCGGTGCCGAGGAAGTTAACGATTTAGGTGAATCTTTTGAAGTCGTTTGCGAAGCTGGCGACCTTGTTGCGGTTCGCACTGCGCTGCAGAGCTCTGGTCTTGATTACGAATCTGCGGACTCATCATTCTTGCCATCGATGTCGATTCCCTTGGATGCAGAAGGCGCTACGAAGGTCTTTGAACTCATCGATGCCATTGAAGAGTTAGATGATGTGCAGAATGTGTACAGCAACTTCGATGTCTCCGACGAAGTTATGGCGAGCCTTTCCTAGCTCTTTGCGGACTCGGACATAGGCTTTGAAGTTATGAGCCAAGCAACGCTAAGAGTTCTGGGTATCGACCCAGGCCTTACGCGCTGCGGC
>JBIIRS010000018.1:0-12856 GCA_044341425.1 Candidatus Planktophila sp.
AGTTGATTAAGAAGGTACGAGCGATGGCTACCAACGCAACTACAGAGCTGCGCGAAAATCTTGGTCCTGGCTTTGAGGATCTTTCACCTGGAGATTTACGCCCCAAAACCTTTATCAAGAAACATATTGCAAATGCGTTAGATGAAGTAGATGCCGCTGAAAAAGCGCCAAAGTTTAAAGCCAAGATCGATCCAGATCTGTTATGACCAACCCTTCTGAGTTGCTTGAGCAAGTTAACGCTGCGCTAGCAACAGTCTCTGATCCTGAACTCCATCGCCCACTTCCAGATCTTGGAATGGTTGAATCTGTTGAAATTGACCGAGGGGTAGCCAAACTCAAGATCCTCTTAACTATTTCAGGATGCCCTATGCAAGATAGGTTGCGCGGCGATATTACTGATGCGGTTACTAAAGTCTCAGGAATTTCTACCGTTGAAGTTCTCTTCGGGGTCATGAATGAAGAACAGCGCAATAATGTAAAGAAGTTATTACGTGGCGGACGTGAAAAGTTCATTCCCTTTGCCCAGCCCGAATCACTTACTCGAGTCATCGGCGTTGCATCCGGTAAAGGTGGAGTAGGAAAGTCCTCGCTCACCACTAATTTAGCGGTCGCTGCAGCGCGCAAAGGTTTGCGTGTAGGAATTTTGGATGCAGATGTTTATGGCCATTCAATTCCGAGGTTGATGGGTTTGATGGGCCAGCGCCCAACTGCCATCGATCAGATGTTTATTCCGCTTGAGGCCTACGGCGTAAAAGTTGTCTCAATGGAGATGTTTAAACCAGAACGCGCCGATGCTGTTGCTTATCGTGGCCCGTTGCTTCACAGAGTTCTTGAACAATTATTATCTGATGCTTACTGGGGAGATTTGGATCTACTGTTAATTGATCTACCGCCCGGAACTGGAGATTTAGCGATATCACTCGGTCAGTTGATTCCGACATCTGAAATCGTAGTTGTTACTACTCCCCAAATCGCAGCAGCTGAAGTTGCAGAGCGCGCCGGGCGCATTGCTCATCAGATTCATCAGCGCGTAATTGGCGTTATCGAAAATATGTCAGCATTTCCATGTCCACATTGCAGCGATGAAATCGCCTTGTTTGGCGCAGGTGGCGGAGAAGAAACAGCTATTCGACTATCTAACTTAGTAGGTAGCGATGTACCACTTCTTGGAAAGGTTCCCTTTAGCACTGAACTCCGTACTGGGGGAGATGAAGGAACACCGATCGTAGTCGCAGAGCCAGATTCTCCAAGTGCACAAGCTATTTATGCGATCGCCGAAAAACTAGTTGTACGAAGTAGTTCGCTACTTGGCGTCCGACTCGGGCTTAGCACGTAACTCTTTTACAAGATCTTCAAGTTCACTTCTTAAGAAATCGCGTGTAGCAACTTCACCGAGCGTTATTCGCAAGCTAGCAATCTCGCGCGTCAAATACTCAGTATCTGCAACCGAGCGCGCGTTCTGCGCACGGTCTTCATTTAGGGAAATTCGATCGCGGTCGGCTTGACGATTCTGTGCGAGCAAGATTAGCGGTGCAGCATACGATGCTTGCAGCGAGAGAATTAAGGTAAGAAAGATAAATGGATAGTTATCGAAACGAAGATCTCGTGGCGCAAGCGCATTCCAAAAGACCCATGAGAGCACAAAGGCAGTCATGTAGACCAAGAAGCGAGCCGTGCCAAGAAAACGAGCAAATCTTTCAGATATGCGGCCTATAACTTCTGGATCGTAATTTGGTCGGATGGATCGACGCGATTCGCGCGGAGTGTCGAGTCCGTTATTGCGTGGGCTAACTGAACGTGCCATTAGCGCACCTCCTCTTCCATCTGATTATCTAATTCAAGATCTTCTTCACTAACTTCTGAACCCGCCACATCCGAGAGATTTAACTTTGGCCCAGTCCCACGGGTTGAGTCGCGATGTTCTAAGCGCCAGTTCTCAGGCAGTAAGTGATCGAGTACGTCATCGACAGTAACTGCGCCAAGTAAACGTTCATTAGCATCTACGACAGGCAGAGAAAGTAAGTTGTAACTGGCTAAGTATGAAGAAACTTCATGCAGGGATGCGTTGGGATTTAAACCTTGCGTATCTGTATCTACGATAGAACCGAGCAAAGTTGAAGGTGGCTCGCGTAACAAGCGCTGATAATGAACCATTCCGATATATCGCCCAGTTGGCGTCTCTAGCGGTTGGCGACAGACAAATACTTGCGATGCAAGCGCGGGTGAAACTTCGCGCGCTCGAACGCTCGCTAACGCATCGGCTACTGAATAATCAGCGCTCATGACAATTGGTTCGGTTGTCATCATTCCGCCGGCAGAGTAATCCTCATAAGTCATTAGGCGGAGCACATCTTGCGCATCCTCTGGCTCCATCAAATCAATCAGCGCTTGCGCCTTTTCTTCACCAACTTCACGTAATAAATCTGCAGCGTCATCTGGATCCATTTCACCAAGGACATCCGCTGCGCGCTCACCTTCAAGTTCAGCTAAGAGAGCAACGCGTTCGGCCTCATCCATTTCTTGCAATACATCAGCAAGTCGCTCATCATCCAAAGCGCGTGCAACTTCCACGCGACGTTTCGGCGCAAGATCTTGTATAACGGCAGCAAGGTCGGCAGCGCGCAAATTACTGATCGTAGAAAGTAAGTTAGTGACGCCTTGGTTATGTTCCGGCAAAGCAAAACCAGTTGTCTCTTCCCATTGCACAGTTGAGGTAGCGCCTTTGCGCCGTAGGCCGCTGCCCTTTTTCATAATATGGACACGGTTGATAAACCAGTCGCCAGTGCGCGTTTGCTCCATACCCATATCTTCAACAACAACAGTCTCGCCACTTTCAATTAAATTGATAGAGCGATCTAGTAGTTCGCCAAGAACTAGCAACTCACCTGCTCGTGATTCGAAGCGCCGCATATTTACCAAACCAGTAATAACGACTGCGCCGGATTCGATGGAAGTAACTCGTGTAATCGGAACGAAGACGCGACGACGCAATGGAACCTCGACAACAAGGCCAAGAATTCGGGGAGGCTGATTATTACTGCGCAGGGTTGCAACGGCGTCGCGAACTTTGCCAACCAGATCTCCATTTGGATCAAATACTGCAGTACCCGCTAGTCGGGCGATAAAGACTCGATTTATTTGGCTAACGCTCATTTTCGGCCTCCCTTCATTGGCTTAGGGTATCGGCTACCTTTACTTCCATGTCGCAGCCTTTATCTCGTGATAACCACACACAAATTCCTGCGCGTCCAGATTTAATTCGCTTAGGAATCGGAATTATCGGTATCGGAACTTCTGGTCCACTGATTGCGATGAGCGCAATGCCAGTACTTACCTTGATCTTCTGGAGAAATCTAGGTGGATCGCTAATGACATTGCCATTTGCACTTCGTCATCGCATCGATCGCACAGGAGCAAAGTGGGCGATTTTTGCAGGAGTTATTCTCGCGCTCCACTTCTATGGGTTTTTTCTTGCGATGCGCATGACAACAGTTGCTGCAGGTACAGCGCTCGTTGCGCTACAGCCAATATTTGCCGCACTTTTTCTAAAATTAATGGGTGGAGATATCCCATCACGTGCCTGGATGGGGATGTTCGTCAGCTTTGGGGGAGTACTCCTAATTTCTGGAGTCGATCTACAAATTTCGCTTAGAGCATTTCTCGGTGATCTAGCGGCGATTATTTCCGCGGCGCTATCTGCGATCTACATGTTGATTGGATCTAAGGCACAGCAGACTTTAGAAACCTCAACTTATACAGCAATCTGTTATTTCTTCTGCGCTATTACGGCGCTACCTATGGCGTTAATTGCTGGAAATCAAATATTTAACTTTGAAGCACGTGAATGGTGGATCTTGCTAGGGCTGATATTCGGCGCACAATTTCTTGGCCACACCATGTTCAACTCAGTACTGAAGAGAGTTTCACCTGCTGTCGTTTCGCTGATCGTATTCTTCGAAGTTCCCGTAAGCGCAATCCTTGCAATGTGGTGGATGGATCAACGCCCACCACTTGGTGTTATTCCAGGAATTGCGCTAATCCTCTTTGGTTGCGCACTCGTTGTATTGCGCACTCGTCCGACAAGCCCTTCAAATAATGTGGTGGTCCAGTAATGATTGATTTACATACCCACACCACCGCTAGCGACGGAACAGATTCTCCATTCGCGCTAGTTAATAAAGCGCTATCTGCCGGAATAACTGTTCTGGGAGTAACCGATCACGACACAACTTCAGGTTGGGCAGAGGCAGTTACCGCTGCTAGAAAACCAATCTCACTGGCGTTAGGTGCAGAAATTTCTACGCTTACTGAAGATGGAATTAGCGTGCATATGCTCGGATTACTCTTCGATGGAGAAAATTCTGAAATCCAAGCGATGTTATCTGACGCCCGAGACACCCGTGTTCCCAGAATGAAGAAGATGGTTGAACTACTTCGTAACGATGGATTCGCTATATCGATGGAAGATGTAATTGCTGCGACGCCAGAAGGCGCAACCTTAGGACGGCCACATTTAGCCGATGCGCTGGTGAAAAATGGCGTCGTTAAGTCACGGGATGAAGCATTTGCAGAACTCTTAACCAACGATTCAAAGTATTACGTAACCCATGCAACGCCAACGCCTGAAGTGGCTATCCGCACCATCGTTGCAGCCGGGGGAGTTGCAGTTATTGCACATCCCATGGCATCGCGACGTGGAGATGTAATCTCCACTTCTATATTTTCAGATTTAGTCGCCGCTGGATTACACGGTATTGAGATAGATCATCGCGATCACTCCGCAAGTGAGCGGGCTGAATTACGACTGATCGCTTCGGAGCTAAATCTAGTTATAACTGGAGCAAGCGACTATCACGGTCAAGGTAAGTTGAATTCATTAGGCGAAAACCTTACCGATCCTGCACAATGGGAGCGGCTAGAATCTCTGGCAAGTCAACGAAGGGTAGTTACGCCATGAATATTGCGGAAGCCAGCGCCTTAACTTTCTCTATTCAAGCATTTGTAACTCTCTTGGTGATTTTAGATCCACCGGGAGCAACTCCGATATTCCTCAGTTTGGTTGCCGAAAAAAGTAAGCGCGAGCGAATTCAACTCGCCTGGCAGGCGGCGTTAGTCTCCTTAACTGTTATCGCATTCTTCTCAATCTTTGGGCGCTTCATACTCGAATACATGCACGTCTCAATAGAGGCTTTGCAAGCTGCCGGTGGTTTATTGCTTCTCTATGTTGCGCTAGAACTACTTACCGGCAGAGATATGGGCGGTAGCGAAGGTACGGATAAGAATATTGCGCTCGTTCCGCTTGGTACGCCGTTATTGGCGGGCCCTGGAGCGATCGTTGCAACGATGATTTTCGTGCAGCAAATCGAAACTCCAGCGCAAAGCCTCGGCTTAATCGCGGCGGTAGTTGCAGTACACGTTGTGATCGCAGTTTCACTTATGGCTTCTACAACGATCCTCGGAATCATAAAAGATTCTGGAGTGACTTTGCTAGCGCGCATCGCCGGCTTGCTGCTCGCCGCTATCGCGGTGCAGATGTTAGTTGATGCAATCAAAGCCTTTACTGCGCAATAGTTTGCGAAGACTATTTATGACAACCCAGATACTTGACGATCCCCGCGGGCTCTTCTCTCCTGAAACTATGGCATGGAAGATTCATTCAGATCCTGCGATGGCAGTTGGCGGCATCCGCGCCTTGTTGCAACAAGCGCTCCACCCAATTGCAATGGATGGAGTAGCTCAGAATTCAAACTTTCGTGAAGATGCGTGGGGGCGACTGCAACGCACTGGCGACTATGTTTCAACGATTACCTTTGGTGAGAGAAGTCAGGCACAAGCCCTTGCAGCACGTGTGCGAAAAATTCACACTTCTCTTGGTTTAGATGATCCTCATCTGCTTCTCTGGGTGCATATGTCGATGGTCGATTCATTCCTGGATATCGCTCGTCGCTCGGGTATGGCGATAAGCGATCTCGAAGCAGATCAATACATTTCTGAGATGGTTTTATTTGCAGAGTTGGTTGGAGTTCCAACTGCCGATGTTCCAGCAAATATGGCAGAGTTGCAGAGCTACTTTCAGAACATTGCTCCAGAACTGAGCGCATCAGATGATGCAAAGAGGGCAGCGCTATTTCTAACCATTCCACCAATGCCAAGCGCAGTTAGATTTGCCACCCCTGCAGCTCCTGCCTGGGCTTCACTCGCACTTCTTGCGGCAAGTTCTCTTCCGCAATGGGCGCGCAGACTCTATGGAACTCCACAGATACCTGGCCAAAATTTGATTACCGATATTTCACTTAAGGCAGTTCGATCGACCTTTGGAGTAATTCCTGAAGTTTTACTCGCTCCACCCGTATACAAGCAAGCGTTAGTTCGCTGGAAATCTGTGGCCGCATAATGAAGATTCTTTCAATAGCCAACTCTGCAGGTGGTGTTGGAAAAACAACCCTGGCACATTGCCTTGCCGTCTCATTTACTGAATTCGGTAAGAAAACTCTTCTAATTGATCTAGATCCCGCTGGCGCTCTGACTTTCCGACTGGGTTTTGAAAATCCGCGCACATCAATCGCAGATTTCCTAAACGGGAGCAAGGTAACTGATTCCAATCTAGTGACCACTTCAGAGAGATTTGATTTCATTCCTTCTGATTCACGTCTGGTTGCAAACTTCTCTGCAGATGCACTCTCCAAAGTCATATCTGATCTGCCCAAGAGCTATGACGTAGTCATCTTGGATCTACCTGGTTCGCTATCGCAGCCGCTATCTTTAGCGCTTTCAATCTCCCAACTTGTGGTTGTACCAGTCAGAAATAACCTGCACTCCTTTAGGGGATATTTGCAGATCAAATCTATTTCTGCGGGAGTTGAAGTGAAGGCTTTAGCGATAGGTGCAAATCACTTAATCACTGCGGTAGAGCTAATTGATGAGCCGCTCCTTGAATCAAATGAGTTAGAGGCAGCTGCCGCAACCAAAGTATCAATTTTGACTCATGACAAGGCAAGTGAAAGTGCAGAAAGCTTTAGAAACGTTGGCTACTCAATACTGGAAAAGCTAGGCCTTGAGTAGTTAAGAAGTAAATTTCTTAGTACGAGTTCTTACTCGAGCTGTACGGTCTTCGCTCTTCTCTTTTGCCAACTTGTCTTTAGTTGGTGAGGACTTCGCTGGCTCTTTTCTTGCAGCTTCACTTACGGGCTTAGCCTTAACCATTCGACCGCTAGAACCTGCTGGAATATTTAACATTTCATATAGGTGCTCAGATGATGAGTATGTCTCTTCAGGTTCACCTAGGCCCAGAGTTAGCGCAGTATCAATCATCTTCCAGCGCGCTAAATCATCCCAGTCAACGAAAGTTACTGAGATTCCATCTGCACCGGCGCGAGCAGTGCGGCCGATACGGTGCACATAAGTTTTCTCATCTTCCGGGCATTGATAGTTAATTACGTGGGTTATTCCATCAATGTCGATTCCGCGAGCGGCGACATCTGTTGCAACTAAGACATCAGATTTTCCGGCCTTGAAGTCATTTAACGCTTTCTCGCGCGCGCTCTGTCCAAGATCACCATGAATTGAAGCGGCGCGGAAGCCGCGTTCTGCCAAATCATCAGATGTCTTCTGGCAGGTGCGCTTTGTTCGGCAGAAAACAATGGTTGGTCCGCGGCCATCGGCCTGCAGAATTCGGGCCAACATTTCGATCTTATCGAGGGCGTGTGCGCGTAGAACATATTGTTTGATGCGAGAGACAACCGCGCCCTCATCTTCATTATCTTGAGTGCGAATATGAATTGGTTGGTTCATGAACCTGCGCGCCAAAGCGATGATATCTCCAGGCATAGTTGCTGAAAAAAGCATGGTTTGCGCACGGTTTGGAGTGCTCGTGAAGATCTTTTCTACATCCGGAAGAAATCCTAGATCGAGCATCTCATCTGCTTCATCTAGAACAACGCGCGAAACTTCCTTTAGCTTTAACTGTCCTTGGCGATAGAGATCTAAGAGTCTGCCTGGTGTACCTACAACTATTTCAATGCCTTTTTCGAGCGCTTCGATTTGTGGTTCAAAGGCGCGCCCACCATAAACAGCAAGGGTGCGAATGCCGCGGTTGCCGGTTAACTCGTCGATATCTTTTGTAACCTGAACACAAAGTTCGCGAGTAGGAACAACAACAAGTACTTGTGGAAGCCCCTTGGCAACTAGCGCGTCCCACTCTTTATCCAGTGGTGCGATTACTCGCTCGATAAGGGGAATGCCGAAAGCAAGTGTCTTTCCAGTGCCTGTCTTTGCCTGACCGATTACATCGCCATCACCTAAAGCAATTGGTAGAACCATCTCTTGAATTGGAAAGGGAGATTTAAAACCATGTTCAGCGAGAGCCGCTTGCGTCTCAGGACGCAGCGGGAGATCGGCAAAAGTTATAGACACCTTAGAGAGCGCCGAAACCAACGCGACGATCAGTTGCAACGCCGATATCGACGAAGCCGATCTTGTCGCCGGCAACGATGATCTCGTGGCCACGTGAATCTTGGAGATTTAAGGCGGTACCGCCTGCCAAAGCTGCAGCAACAGCGCTCTTCACCTCTGCGACAGAGGAGTTAGTCTCAAATATAAGGTCTGCTGAAATATTTGCCACGGAGATGCGCACTTGGGTTGTTGCGCCAGAATCGATCTTCTTTGTACTCATATCCTTATCCTATCGGCAAATCGAGCAGAGAGATCTGCCAGAAATAGCAGCGATAAGCCCTGAGTTAATTGCTTCCAGAGAGCGGGAATCCTGAAATTCCACGCCACATCAAATTCTCAACGAGTTCAACGGCTTGTTGTCTAGATAATTTGCTGTCGCGATCCAACCAGTGGCGAGCGGCTACTTGGACGTAGCCAATTAGACCTACGCCAAGGAGCATTGCGACATCTTTAGGAAGTCCAGTGTCATTTGAAATTACTGCACTCACCGCTGCCGCACAATCGTAGGTCATGCGATTTAGACGCTCACGAACTTGTGGCTCAACGCTCATATCGCTTTCAAATAGTAGGCGGAATGCTTCACCTTCATTTTCGATAAATTCGAAGTAGGCAACCACTGTCGCATGTACGCGCTTTGCATTATCTGGAGTTGAAGATATTGCCTTTTGAATCTCGTAAACCAAAGAGTCAATGTGAACGTCTAGAACTGCTAAGTAAAGATCTAATTTTGATGGAAAATGCTGATAAAGAACCGGCTTACTTACATTGGCGCGATCTGCAATCTCATCCATGGCAGCGGAGTGGTAGCCGGCGGCGGTAAATACTTCTAGCGCCGCATTTAAGAGAATTGCACGACGCTCATCGCGTGGCAAGCGGGCCTTATCGCCTTTTGAATTTAGATCAACGGTAGTCATTGCGCATATCGTAGAGCCAATACAGGCAATTGTGAAAGAGAGGTATGCAGTTGAGAGTCGTTTGCAGCAAGAAAGTTATCGAATTGGCACTCAGCCGATGGCTACGGCAGAATACGAACCATGACTTCACAGCGCGATTCAATACCAGCGTTAGTTTCACCCGGACCTGCGCTAACTGTCGATGAAGTTCGCCGCTATAGCCGACATCTAATTATTCCTGATGTTGCTATGGCAGGTCAGCAACGGCTAATGAATGCCAAGGTTCTTTGCGTAGGTGCGGGAGGACTTGGTTCGCCAGCGCTTATGTATCTTGCTGCAGCTGGAATCGGAACACTTGGAATAGTTGAATTCGATACCGTTGATGAATCAAATTTGCAGCGCCAGATTATTCACGGCCAATCTGATATCGGAAAGAGCAAAGCGCAATCCGCCAAAGAGAAGATTTCAGAGATTAATCCTTATGTAAATGTGATTACCCATGAAGTTCGTCTCGATGTTACAAATGTAAAAGAAATTTTTGC
This sequence comes from Candidatus Planktophila sp., assembly GCA_044341425.1. GTDB lineage: Bacteria > Actinomycetota > Actinomycetes > Nanopelagicales > Nanopelagicaceae > Planktophila. The sequence continues at coordinate 9,887 of JBIIRS010000018.1, forward strand.
GCAGTACGACATCATCGTTGATGGAACAGATAACTTTGCAACTCGCTACCTCGTAAATGATGCCTGCGTCTTGTTAGAGAAGCCTTATGTCTGGGGCTCTATCTATCGCTTCGATGGACAAGCCAGCGTTTTCTGGGCCGAGTACGGACCTTGCTACCGCTGTCTATATCCAGAACCTCCACCTCCTGGAATGGTGCCAAGTTGTGCCGAAGGTGGCGTACTCGGAGTTCTCTGCGCCACCATTGGATCTATTCAAACTACCGAAGCGATAAAGGTCATTACTGGAGTTGGCGAACCGATGATTGGCTCACTCATGGTCTATGACGCGCTCGAAATGTCATTCCGAAAAGTAAAGATTCGCAAAGATCCAAAGTGTCCATTGTGCGGCGACAATCCAACTCAGACCGAGCTTCTACCTGATTACGAAGCATTCTGCGGAACTCTTTCTGATGCTGCAGAAGTTGCAGTTAAAGACTCCACAATTTCGGTAACTGAACTGAAATCAAAGATGGATAGTAAAGAAGATTTCTATCTCGTCGATGTGCGCGAGCCAAGTGAATTTGAAATTGTTCGTATTCCAGGTTCACATTTACTACCTAAACAAGGATTCTTAGACGGAACCGTCCTTGCAGATTTACCGCAAGATAAGCCAATTATCTTGCACTGCAAGAGCGGAGTGCGTTCGGCTGAATGTCTGGCTATTCTTAAAGGAGCAGGTTTTTCAGGAGCTACACACGTATCTGGCGGAGTCATTGCTTGGGCTAAGCAAATCGACACCTCTCTTCCGGTTTATTAGAGAGTTTTCTCCGTGAAAAATTCATACTTGGGTTATCGCGTGCTGCTTGTTCACGCGCATCCTGATGATGAGACGATAAACAATGGCGCAACAATGGCGCTTTATGCAGAGCTTGGCGCATCTGTAACGCTCATAACCTGCACCCGCGGTGAAGAAGGCGACATTCTCGTTCCAGAGTTAACACATCTGGCAAGTGGCGCGACAGATAAGTTAGGCGAGCACCGAATTACTGAACTTACCGATGCAATGAATGAGTTGGGTATAACCGATCACCGTTTCTTAGCCGAAGGTAAGAAGGTTTACCGAGATAGCGGAATGATGGGTACGGATCCAAATAACCGCCCAGATGTTTTCTGGCAGGCAGATCTTGCAGAAGCAACGCAACATCTCGTGTCGGTAATTGATGAAGTTAAGCCACATGTCTTGATTACCTACGATGAAATTGGGGGATACGGCCACCCTGATCACATACAGGCGCACCGGATTGCGATGCTGGCGGCGGATAAATCGACTTGGCAGATTCAAAAGATTTATTGGAACACAATGCCTAAATCGGTAATCGCTGAAAGCATGGCAAAGATGAAAGAACTTGGCTCAGATTTCTTCGGAGCCGAAAGCGTTGATGATCTCCCCTTTGCAAAGGATGATCACTTTGTAACAACGTTAGTAGATGGAAATTCTCAGGTCGAGAAGAAGATGGCAGCAATGAAGGCGCACGTAACTCAGATTTCTACTGACGGACCCTTCTTTGCCCTTTCAAATAATTTAGGACTTCAAGTCTGGGGAGATGAGTACTACACCCTGGTTCGCGGTGAAAAGTCCGAGCCATTTGATGAAAACGGCAGAGAACGCGATCTCTTCGCCGGAGTCGAACTTTAAATGAAGACGATTGCTTCTCTTTTAGTAGGAGCAGCAACTGGCGCTGCCGCAGTTTTTCTGCATCTTTTTCTTCCACCCATTGGCATAGCTTTAGCAGTGCTGGGAACCTTTACCGCTATTTGGGCTATCGGACGAAGATATGGCAAACGCAGATATAAAGTAATTGCCACATTGGCATGGATGTATATCTTCAGTCGTGGTGCATCATTCGGAAATGGAAATGAGATCTTAATTCAGGGTGATTCTTTAGGAAATTACTTCCTGGCCTTCTCATTTATCGCAATTATCGCAGCACTTCTTTTACCAGCTAATTAATCTGGTCAGTTAGACCAAGCCCAGCTCTGACCTTCTGGGTTATCGCTCACGATGATTCCATCTTCAGCCAATAAATCACGAATCCGATCGCTCTCGCCCCAATTCTTATCTGCACGGGCATTTGCTCGATTTTCTATCAAGGCCATCTGTTCAGGAGTCAGCGGTTTAACTTCGACCACGCGCTTTAAATCTAAGGCAAATACCTGTTCGGCATAGTTGAAAATTTCTCGCTTCTCTATTGAGGTAAGCGATTGATCTTTCTCAATTGCGCGCAATCTAAGTAAGGCGCGGGGAGTATCTAAATCTGCAAGCAGGGAAGACTGAATTTCGGAGTCAAAACCAACTGTTTCGACAGATCCCCAACTAGCCATAGCGCTACGCCATCGATTCAAGGTCGAATTTGCAGCACGTAAGGAATCCCAAGTTAAATCCATCTGCGATCTATAGCGATTCTCCATTAGCGCTAGGCGCAGTGAGAGTGGATCTAAGCCTTGCGAGATTAAATCTTCAACAAGGACAACGTTATTGGCGCTCTTTGACATCTTGCGACCTTCAAAAAGTAAGTGCTCTCCATGAACCCATAGATCAACAGCTTCCTTACCGATTATTGAATTGGATTGCGCTCGTTCATTTTCATGATGCGGGAAACGAAGATCAATTCCGCCAACGTGTATATCAACATGGCTCTCCAAAAGATCAAGGGACATTGCGGTGCACTCAATATGCCACCCAGGAAATCCGCGGCCCCAAGGTGAATCCCAAACCATTTCGCTACGGTTGCCCGCAGATTTCCAGAGCGCCCAATCGGCGTGGAACCTTTTTTCTCCATCATCTGAGTATTCGTAGCGATGTCCCGGCTTTAGCGAATCTAAACGATTGCCGCTGATAGCACCGTAACTTGGAAAAGATTGCGTGCTGAAATAGACCGAGCCGCTTTCGCTAACGTAGGCGCTGCCATTTTCAATAAGCGTTTGAATACT
>JBIIRS010000167.1:0-3680 GCA_044341425.1 Candidatus Planktophila sp.
ATCCTCAACGGTAAGTGCACCGGCGCGGGCCTTCTTAACGATCTCTTCATAAGCAACCCAGAACTGACCGAAATCTAACTCTTCGCAACCCTTAATAGATGGAACAAGAAGTTGACGAGATCCATCTGGCTTTGCCAAGTCGATCGCAATACCAAGGTTGATATGTTCTGGCTTTCCAAGTGCAGGCTTGCCATCTACTTCACCATAGAAGGTGTTCATCTCTGGCATCGCACGAAGCGCCTTGATCATTGCGTAAGCGATGATGTGAGTGAATGAAACCTTTCCACCGCGTGTGCGCTTTAAGTGATTTGTAATAACGGTGCGGTTATCAATCATTAACTTTGCTGGAATTGCGCGAACACTTGTTGCAGTTGGAACTGTTAGCGATGCTTCCATTGATGCAACTACGCGACCTGCAACGCCACGGAGTGGTTCCATCGTTGCAGCACTTGGTGTTGCCAAAACTGGTGCGGGTTTCACTGGCGCTTGTGCAGGAGCTGGAGTTGAAACAACAGGCGCCGCAGCAACTGGAGCTGGTATTGAAAGAACAGGTGCCGCAGCAACTGGAGCTGGTGCAGAAACCGGAGTGGATGTAACTGGTGCAGATAATGTTGATGGCGCAGGTGTTAAAACTTGTTGTGTTGCCTTTGGAATTGGTGGGGTTCCGGCTTTTGGTGCACTTGTTGTTGCAGCCTTGCCTGGGTTGTAAGTCTCAAAGAATTCAATCCATGAGGGTTCGACAGAAGTTGGATCGGCTTGGTAACGCTCGTACATCTCTTCGACGAGCCAATCATTGGCTCCGAAATCTGCCGACACTGGCAACTCCTTCTTCACGATTAGCGCGGTAATTAACGCTTAATACGTGGCTAAGACTATCGGCTGAGCCGAGCCTGAATAAATCCCGTTCCGCCAACTCTGAGCGCGAAATTGACCACAACACAGTCTCGGCGCGACATCTGGCCGCAGGATTGGCAGAGTTGGCGCATGAACTCAGCGAATCCGGCCTCTCCAATCCAGACGTCGTTGCGACCACTGGCCGTTGTTAGTGGTGGCAGCCGTGGGCTGGGCTATGAAACTGCGCGGGGGCTGGCAGCAAGCGGCTATGACTTAGCGCTGATCGCTAAAGATCCGGCAAGGTTGAATTCAGCGAGAGAACAACTCATTGCCGAGTATTCGCCTACGCAATCTGGTTTAAGTATCACAACGCATGCGGCAGATTTAGAGAGCCAAGAAGCTACTCGCAAAGTTGCTGAGGAGATAGCCGCTTCACTGCCAACGCCACAAGTAATGGTGTTAGCACATGGCGTGATGAGCGAGAAGATGTCAAAGACTCTGCGAACAACAGATGCCGAATGGAATCGCGTAATGGCGATTAACTTAGATTCTGTCTTCACTTTGGTAAATGTGATTGCACCAGCGATGGCGGATGCGCGCGATGGCCGATTAGTTATTTACTCAGCATGTTTAGGTCGTATGTCGGGACCTGGAAATGCTGGGGGACTTGCACCGTATCGAATTAGCAAAGCAGGCGTTAACGCACTTGTTAGAAACCTGGCACATGAAACCGGACTTGGCGCTCGCGGATTCTATGTTGATGCGATCTGTCCAAATCATTCGCGCACAGATATGGGTGGGCCCGATGCACCACGTAGTGCAGAAGAGGGTGCCGAGACTGCTATCTGGTTGGCAACTGCTGATATTTCAGAACGTGGCACCGAACAAGTAACCGGATTACTTTGGGAAGATAGAAAGATCGTACCTTTTTAAATTCACCCGTTTTAATTTACTTGCGCTCTTCGGGAATTATCGTCACTGCAAAATAAAGCACCGGGATTGCCAGCAATAACAATGGAATGGCACCGATTAAGAAGCCACCTTCGAATTGATATTTAACAACGCCTAAAACAATTAAGTTTGCAAAGACTGCCGGCCCACGGCCCCAATTCTTTTTCTGTGCAAATGCGCGACCACATGCCAGAAGTCCGATGCCACCTGCCAATGAGAAGAGCAGCACTCCTGCCAGTGGCGGGATCTCGCGATCTTCATGGGTAATTCCCATGACACCAACCCAGATGCCTAGGGATAACACGACAGCACCTTCTATATAGAGAAGGGCTGACGCGATGGAGCGCTTACGCGCTTGCTTGGCAGGATCGGTGTTCATAAGTCGGAAGGGTAGCAGGATGAGTTTTTCGCAGCGCTTTGCATAAAGATGTGAATAAACCTGCAATCTTCATGATGTCTGTCGTACGGAATATCCTTGTTTCCGTGCCCGGCAAAAAGGAAAAACTTCCGCTCTCTGTAACTCATCCCGAGTTGGCTAGAGAAGCGTACGGTTGGAATCCAAATACCGTTACTGCTGGAATGCATTTTTCGGAAAAATGGAAATGCTCCAAAGGCCACATTTGGGAAGCCAAGGTTTATCAAAGAACCAATTCGGGATGCCCATACTGTTCTGGAAGGTTTGCAATAAAAGGTGAAAATGACCTTAAAACACTGAATCCAAAGCTAGCGCGAGAATTAGTTGATGCAGATCCAACCAAACTAAAGACTTCTAGCCACACAAAAGTTAGTTGGAAATGCAAGCTTGGACATATTTGGATTGCTCGCGTGGCAGATCGCAGTAAAGGCCAAGGCTGCACAATTTGTGCGGGTAAGAAAATACTAATCGGCTTCAATGATCTGAAAACAACTCACCCCAAGATAGCAAGAGAAGCTGACGGGTGGGATCCTCGAACGACTACTGCTGGTTCGGGCGTAAAAAGAAATTGGATTTGTAAAAAAGGACATCTCTGGTCCGTTAGCACGGCAAGTCGCATAAGCTTTAACACAGGGTGTCCCACCTGTTCCGGAAAGATAATATTAAAAGGCTTCAATGATTTAAAAACTTTGCTACCTAATCTTGCTAGAGAAGCACACGGATGGGATCCAACTGCCATTGGGATAAGTTCTAAGAAGAAGATGACTTGGAGTTGCAAGAAGGGACATCTCTTTGAATCATCAATCGGGAATCGAAGGCGAGGAGATGGGTGTCAATTTTGTTCAGGCCGGCAATGCCTGCCTGGCTTTAATGACTTGAAAACTACTGATCCAAAACTCGCTGAGCAAGCTGTGGGTTGGGACCCAAATAAAGTTTCGCGAGGTTCCGGCAAGAGAGTGAAGTGGAGATGTCCGGAAGGTCATACTTGGATGGCTACTCCAAACACAAGGACTAGCACGAATAACAATGGCAGCGGGTGTCCAGGCTGTGAAAAAACCGGTTTTAATCCAGAGAGCCAAGCGTATGTTTATCTTATAGACCACGAAAATTGGAAGATGTTCCAAATTGGAATTACGAATAGTCCAAAGTCGCGTCTATCGAAGCATCGACAAAGTGGTTGGGTTCAAATTGACTTAATTGGACCATTGATGGGCCTTGAGGCAAAAGGTATGGAAACAAGAATGCTGCAGTACCTTAAATTTCAAAAAGTAAGATTTGCAAACAAAGCAGGGGGAAAAAAATTTGATGGCTGGACCGAAGCTTGGAGCAAGTCTTCTTTTGAGGTGAAATCGATTGAGGAATTAATGCGACAAACTGAAGAGTTTGAAGAGAGAAAACTCAGTTAATTCGTCCTAGGGCAATCCGGCCACTCGTCTACAAATAAACTCAAAAGAACCGTGCTTCTCTCCAAAATATCCTT
>JBIIRS010000019.1:0-12727 GCA_044341425.1 Candidatus Planktophila sp.
TCATGGTGATTAACTCCGTTAAGGGAATTACCGGAGTTACCCAATCTGCGGCCTTTATTCCACCTACATCACTGGATTTCAGCGCCTGGGGACCAACTTGGGAGATCTTGCGCGAACCAATGTTCCGTACGCTCTTCTTCGTTGTTCAGTCTTCGATTATCTCTGCGGTAATCGGCGCTATCAACGGTTTCGTCTTCGCTAAGTGGCGCTTCCGTGGATCAACATTTGTCTTCACAACATTCCTATTCGGTATGTTTATTCCATACCAAGCGATCATGATTCCGCTTACTAAGTTCAATCAGTGGGCCGGAATTGGTAACACCATCTATGTCTTGGTATTTGCCCACGTTATCTACGGTATTCCGATCTGTACCTTGATCTTCCGTAACTACTATGCAGCAATCCCTAACGAGCTAATTGAGGCAGCTCGTGTTGATGGAGCCGGCATGGTCCGTATCTTCCGCACCATCTTCTTGCCGCTCTCGATCCCGGGATTCGTAGTTGTTCTAATCTGGCAGTTCACATCTGCCTGGAACGACTTCCTCTTTGCGATCTTCTTAACCGGTGGATCACCGAAGTTATCTGTCGCAACAACAGCGCTTAACTTCATCACCGGTTCTGGCAACCAGGTTTACTACGGAAATAACATGACCGCATCGTTGATCGTTTCGATCCCGACTTTGTTGGTCTACCTGTTCCTAGGGCGTTACTTCTTGCGTGGCCTCTTGTCCGGTTCGTTAAAGGGTTAGTTTCAAGAGATTAAGTAATAACGACTCGTGCTAGATGAAAGTTCGGTAATCCCTTACCTAACTGCGCGCGGATTAATGTCAGGAAACGCCACCGTGGAAGTTCTCACAGGTGGCGTTTCCTGTGTCGTGCTGGCGGTGCAGAACGATCAAGTAGATCTAGTCGTAAAGCAAGCGCTGCCTGAGTTAAAAACTAAAGCGAAATGGGTTGCCGATCAACGGCGAGCAATCGTTGAAGCAGATGCGATGCAGATCTATTACTCAATTACTCCCGCCAGCGTGCCTGAGCTAATTGATCTAGATCCAGATAATTTCACGTTAACGATGTCACGCTTGCCGCACACCTGTACCAATTGGAAGCAAGATATGTTGGAAGGCCGGATTCATCCTGAAATGGGTGAAAAACTCGGCAAGATATTGGCGCAATGGCATAACGCAACTGCCGTTGATGCAGCGATCAAGGCGAAGTTTATGGAAGGCGAACTCTTCGAACAGTTGCGGGTTAGCCCTTTCTACCGCGCCGTCGCAGCAAAAAACCCTAATCTGCAGGTAGTTATCAACTCGCTAATTGGAGAGATAACTAAAGAGAAAATTGCCCTTGTGCATGGAGATTTCTCGCCAAAGAACATCTTGGCAACCTCTGATAACAGCCCCATAGTCTTAGATTTCGAAGTCGCACATACCGGAAATCCAGTCTTTGATTTGGCATTCGTAAGTGCGCACCTGCTCTGTAAAACAATTAGAACTAGCAATATCGCTGAAAAAGAAGCGCTAATTGCTACGGCTACCAACTTTCTTAACAGCTACCGCCAAAGTAGCAACTTAGCGATAGCCGACAGCCTGCCGCTGCATGTTGCCCTTATTGCTCTCGCCCGAGTTGAAGGGGTATCACCTGTAAATTACCTAGATGAATCGGCACAACGACAATTAGTGGCAATTACCAAGTCAGCACTGTTAGATTCAACTATGGCCTTCGAACAATTATTTGAGAACGCCAAGTAATGAATATAAAGAAGTTACAGGGCTATCAAGTCCTTGATTCACGAGGGCGCCCCACAGTTGCAGTGACTCTTACCTTGAGCGATGGATCGCTGCACACTGCACGAGTGCCATCAGGGGCTTCAACCGGTGCGCATGAAGCGCACGAGCTAAGAGATGCCGGAACCGCACAGGCAGAGAGTTACTACGCCGGAAAATCTGTTTACACGGCAGTTGAAAACATTAATTCCAAGATCGCCCCTAAATTGTTGGGGCACAGCCTCAATTTAGCTGCGATCGATGGGTTGCTTGTTGAAGTTGATCCAACGCCGGGCCACCAAGTAATTGGCGCGAATGCAACGCTTGCAACATCACTTGCTGTTGCTAAAGCTGCGGCGCATGCATCGGGTAAATCGCTAACCAGATATTTCCAACCCGAAGGCGCACTTTTGTTGCCGATGCCGATGGTAAATATTTTATCTGGGGGAGCGCACGCCAATCGCAGCCTCGATATTCAAGATGTTCTAGTCGTCCCTCATGCCGCAAGCAACTTCGCCGAAGCCCTTTCCTGGATCGTGGCCATCCGTGAACGTGCAGCAAGTGACGGCAAAGCACATGGCGTTACTCATCTTGTCGCTGATGAAGGTGGCTTAGGTCTGGGATTTCCAACGATGGAGGATGCCTGCGAATTTGTTCTAGCGCAGATCGAAGAACTCGGGCTATCTGGCAAAGTTTCACTCGCTCTAGATATCGCATCTACACAATTCTTTGCCGACAACAAGTACTCGCTAACTACATCTGGACAGGTTTATTCACCTGAACAATTCGTCGACCAGATGCTTAATTTAGTTACTACCTACCCAATTTCATCGATTGAAGACCCCTTTGCTGAAGATGATTGGGCTTCTTGGTCTGCCTTTGCGGCAAGCGCACCGGCGCACCTGCAGATCCTCGGAGATGACCTCTTTACAACTAATTTACATCGCCTAGAACGTGGCATCGCCGAAAAGAGCGCCAATGCAATTTTGATCAAAGCCAACCAAAATGGTCTGCTTACCTCAACTCATCGCGTTCTAGATCACGCGCACGCAAATAACTTTGCAACGGTTGTCTCTGCCCGTAGCGGTGAAACTGAAGATTCTTGGCTCGCAGATATCGCAACTGGCTGGCGCGCACAGCAGATAAAAGTTGGTTCTACTCATGGCTCAGAACGCACCTCAAAATGGAACCGCTTACTCGAACTTGAAGCAACTGAAGAGACAGAGTTCGCACGCCCCTTTAAAGCGCTTTAACTCTTAAAATAAATAACCCCCGTCGCAAGTGCGGCGGGGGTTATTTACTAATTTAAATTACTTTAGGCGCTCTCCAGTTGTTGCGTTGAAGAGGTGAACTGATGCAGCCGCAGCGGTGACAGTGATTGTGTCGCCTGGCTTTGGAGGGTTCTTTGGATCCCAGCGAACAATTACTTGTGCGCCTTCATCAGTTGAGTTAGCAAACTTCACAGATGAATCTGCAGGCTTGCCGTATACGAATGCATCTGCGCCGAGCTCTTCAACAACTTCAACTAAAACATGGAAGCCTTGTGAAGCAGGTGCGAAGCCTTCTGGTCGGATGCCGACTGTTACAGATGAGCCAGCAGATGCTGGGACATCGACAGCTAGATCTCCGAGCATCGCCTTTCCACCGCTAACTGGAGCAGAGAGAAGGTTCATCGCAGGTGAGCCGATGAAACCAGCAACGAATGCATTTGCTGGAGAATCGTAAAGATTGCGTGGTGTATCTACTTGCTGCAATAGACCATCTTTAAGAACTGCTACGCGATCACCCATAGTCATAGCTTCAACCTGGTCGTGTGTTACATATACAGTTGTAATTCCGAGGCGGCGCTGTAGCGCTGCGATCTGGGTACGAGTTGCAACGCGCAACTTCGCATCAAGGTTGGAAAGTGGCTCATCCATAAGGAAGACCTGTGGCTCGCGAACAATCGCACGACCCATAGCAACGCGCTGACGCTGTCCACCAGAGAGTGCCTTTGGCTTACGCTCTAGGTATGGCTCAAGGTCGAGCAACTTCGCTGCTTCATTAACGCGCTTATCGCGCTCTTGCTTGGAAACGCCAGCGATCTTAAGTGCGAATCCCATGTTCTCTGCAACAGTCATATGTGGGTAGAGCGCATATGACTGGAAAACCATTGCGATATCGCGATCTTTTGGAGCAACATTTGTTACATCACGGTCACCGATAAGAATGCGACCTTCGTCGATTTCTTCGAGTCCGGCCAACATACGTAGTGATGTTGACTTACCGCAACCTGATGGGCCAACAAGAACCAAAAACTCGCCATCTTTAACGGTTAGGTTTAACTTGTCGACTGCAGGTTTGGTTGTGCCTGGGTAGATACGTGTTGCGTTTTCGAATACAACAGATGCCATTTAAGGTATCTCCTTCTCCGGGCAGGTACGTGCCCGACGGTCCGTAGGATGAAGGTGCTAGCCGGTTGGCTAGGCTCGCAAAGGATATGCCACGCTCGGGCTTATTGGGAAGGGGCTAAAGAAATGGCCTCAGGCGAGTTGTTTCCCGTAGAATTACACCCATCATGGACCCTTACCCGATTGGATCGCTTCTCGGCGATCTAGCCACAGTCGCCGGCTTGATCCTGCTTGGCTCATTATTTGTAGCAGCCGAAATAGCACTTATCTCACTTCGTGAAAGCCAGGTTCGCCAACTCTCAACTCGAGGCAAGCGTGGCGCCAAGCTCGCCAGCGTTGCATCAAATCCCAGCCGTTTTCTCGCCGCTGTCCAAGTTGGCGTTACCGTATGTGGATTCCTGTCGGCTGCCCTCGGTGCCGAAAGACTTGGCGTCTACGTAATTCCACAATTAGTTGATCTAGGCCTTTCAGATGATGCGGCAAATGTAACTTCGCTAATCGGCGTTACTTTGGTAATCGCTTACTTCTCACTGGTATTTGGTGAGCTTGTTCCAAAACGTTTAGCGCTATTTCGCACTGAGGAAATTTCGCTATGGAGCGCAGGTCCAATTGATTTCACCGCCAAATTCTTTAGACCAGTGATTTGGTTACTTTCAAAGTCAACAGATGTCGTTGTGCGGCTATTCGGAATTGATCCGAAAGAACAGCGCAGTCAGATGTCTGAAGAAGAACTTCTAGATTTGGTAACGGGCCATGCCGCGCTGACCGCTGAAGAGCGCGATATCGTGGAAGAAGTATTTAACGCATCAGAGCGCCAAGTTCATGAAGTTATGGTTCCGCGTACTGAAGTTGATTTCATGGATGCCTCATTAACTGTAGGCAAAGCGATCGCGCTCGCCGTTGATCGCGCTCACTCACGTTACCCAGTGGTTCGTGGATCAACCGATGAGGTCATTGGCTTCATCCATGTGCGCGATTTACTTGATACGACGTTGGTGAGCGCTGGTGGAAAGATTCAAGAGCTAGTTAGAAATATTATGTTTCTTCCTGGCACCAAGGGAGTACTTCCTGCCCTTACAGAGATGCGCAATCAACGCCAGCATTTAGCTATCGTGCTAGATGAATATGGTGGCACCGATGGCATCGTTACTCTCGAAGATTTAGTCGAATGTCTGATTGGCGATATTAAAGATGAGTACGACACAGATGAGGCAGATGTTTCTGTCGAATCGCGCACAGGTGATTTTGAGGTCGATGGGTTGATTTCGATCGATGATTTGCGTGAGGAAACAGGTATAGAAATCCCTGAGGGACCGTATGAAACTGCCAGCGGTTTTGTGATGCATTTTCTAGGCAGAATTCCCATCGCGCACGATGTGGTTGGCATTAACGGGATTCGAATCACCGTTTTGACGATGGAAGGCAAGCGCGCAGGACAGTTATTGATATCGCGTAACTAGCGATTCATGCGAGAATTACAACTATGACGCAGAAGCGAGTTCTATCGGGCATCCAGCCCACCAGCGACTCCTTCCACCTGGGCAACTATCTCGGCGCGCTAAAGCAATGGGTGGAGTTGCAGAGCGGAAGCGATGCCTTCTACTGCATAGTCGATCTGCACGCCCTGACTGGAGATATCGATCCGGCGTTACTTCGTAAAAGAACTCTCTCATCTGCGGCGCAGTTAATTGCCTTAGGTATTTCTCCTGAGAAATCAACGCTCTTTGTTCAATCACATGTTGCCGAACATAACCAACTAGGTTGGATTATGGAATGTATCGCTGGATTTGGTGAAGCAAACCGTATGACCCAATTTAAAGATAAGTCAGCAAAAGGTGGCGCAGACACTGCGCGCGTTGGACTCTTTACCTACCCAATGTTACAAGCTGCCGACATTCTGCTTTATCAAGCAGATCAAGTACCTGTCGGTGAAGACCAACGTCAGCACATCGAGTTAACTCGTGATTTAGCGATCCGATTTAACACAAAGTTTGGTGAGACTTTCAAAACACCTGAGGGCTATATTCTCAAATCAGGATCAAAGATTTATGATCTGCAAGAACCAACAAATAAGATGAGTAAATCAGCAGGTTCAGTTGCTGGAGTTCTAGAAATAATGGATACGCCAGAGGCAAATACTAAGAAGATTAAGAGCGCGACCACCGATGCTGGCCGCGAAGTAACCTTTGACGAGAAAGAAAAGCCCGGAATTAGCAACCTGTTAACTATTCATTCAGCGCTTTCTGGAAAGAGCGTTGCTGATTTAGAGAATGAATTTGCTGGAAAAGGTTATGGAGACTTTAAGGGCGCAGTTGCTGAAGTTGTTGTGGAATACCTGCGTCCTATCCGCACTCAGGCGCTGGAACTTCTCCAGGATGAAGCTCACTTAATTAAGGTTCTTCACGATGGAGCAGATAAAGCGCGCGTCGTCGCCAGCGCAACTCTGGCGCAGACCTATAAAAATCTAGGCTTGGTGCTCTAATGAAGTTGCGTGCAGCGCTAGCGATAGCTGCAATGGGGCTCTCACTCTTTAGCGCTCCGCAAGCAAGGGCAGCAGGCAATATCTGCATCGCCTATGACACTGGCGGGCCAGGCGATCGCTCATATAACGATGCCACGCTTGCCGGCGTAAAAAAAGCGCAAAGTCAGTACTCATTTACATTTGAGAGCGTTGTTACAGATGGCACCAACGCCGATCGCACTAAGCGAATCCGCACGCTTACTTCAAAGAGTTGCACGACAATAATTGCAGTTGGCGGACAATACGCAAAGATTATAGAACCGCTGGCGATCGAATTTCCAAATACCCAATTTGCGATTATCGGAGATGCTTCGATTCCTGCTCTAAATGTAACTTCAATCATCTACTCCGAAAATGAAGCGGCATTCTTAGCGGGCTATAGCGCAGCGTTGGCTACCAAGAGCGGCAGAGTCGCGATGGTTACCACACCTTCAAATGCTGATGGATATGAAAATGGATTTCTCCTTGGTGTTACAGCAGCAAAGAAGAACGTCAGGTCTTTTGTAAAGTACACCGCAACTGAATCTGTGGTCTCAGCAAAAGCGCTAATTACCCTAGGTATAGATGTCATCTACGATGCCACAACTGGATCAGCCGATGGACTATTCGAGGCGATCGTTAAGGCAAACACCTCAAAGAATCGTAAGAAGAACGCCCCTGAAGTTAATTTGATTATTACCGAACCTGATCTTTATCTAAGCGTCACTCCTGCAACTTCAAAGTATCTAATTGCCTCTGTTGTTAAGCGAGTGGATATTGCAGTATCTGCGATTATCGGCAAAGCAGTTAACAACAGTCAGCTCTCTGATGTAATTGATGCTAAAGCCGGCATCTACGGCCACCGTTACGGTATCGGCGATAAAGGAATTGAGATTGTGATTAAATCTAAAACGTTAGCTGCCCAAACTGCGGCGATCAATGCGGCAGCGAGTGCAGCATATGCAAATTAATTGGGAGCTCCTTAAAGAGCAGGCAACGGCGGCGATGAAGCAGGCCTATGCACCGTATTCAAAGTTTCCAGTAGGAGTTGCAGCGCTGGTAGATGATGGTCGCATCGTGACCGGTTGCAATGTGGAAAATGCCAGTTATGGCCTCACTTTATGCGCAGAATGTGGCTTGGTTTCTTCACTGATTAACTCTGGTGGAGGTCGCTTAATTGCATTTACCTGCGTTGATATCTCAGGCAACTTGCTAATGCCATGCGGTCGCTGTCGTCAATTACTTCAAGAGCATGGTGGATCAAAACTTCAGTTGGCAACAGATGATGGCATCAAAACTCTTGCCGAACTATTGCCATGGGCATTTGGCCCAGAAGAGATGGAAAAGCGTCTTGACTAGCAACTCTGTTGAACCCTTTGCCGCTGTAGAAATTATTGCCGCTAAACGTGATCGCAACGAACTTACCGATAAACAGATTGACTGGACAGTAGATGCCTATACCCGAGGAGTAATTGCTGACGAACAAATGTCAGCTCTCCTGATGGCGATCTTGCTAAATGGCATGAACTCCCGCGAAATTTCACGCTGGACGACTGCGATGATTAATTCTGGCGAACGAATGAACTGGTCGATGCTTGATCGTCCAACTGCCGATAAACATTCAACGGGTGGCGTTGGCGACAAGATAACTCTTCCTTTAGCACCGCTAGTTGCTGCCTGTGGCGGTGCGGTTCCGCAACTTTCAGGACGCGGCCTTGGCCATACTGGCGGAACGCTCGATAAGCTCGAATCAATCCCAGGTTGGCGCGCATCACTTTCCAATGAAGAGATGTTAAAAGTTTTGCAAGATACCGGCGCAGTAATTTGTGCAGCAGGTGCTGGTCTTGCCCCAGCTGATAAGAAACTCTATGCCTTACGTGATGTAACAGCGACAGTCGAAGCGATTCCGCTTATTGCATCTTCGATTATGTCTAAGAAGATTGCTGAAGGAACTTCAGCGCTAGTGCTAGATGTAAAAACGGGCAGTGGTGCCTTTATGAGCGATCCCAAAAAGGCGGCAGAACTTGCACGCACTATGGTTCAACTTGGCATCGATGCTGGTGTTAAGACACGTGCTCTCGTTACAGCGATGGATGTTCCACTTGGGCTAACGGCAGGAAATGCCCTTGAAGTACGCGAATCTATTGAGGTTTTAGCTGGTGGGGGACCTGCAGATGTTGTTGAGTTAACGATCCTGTTGGCGCGCGAGATGATCGATGCCGCCGGAATTGTTGGAAAAGATCCTGCCGTTGCACTTCAAGATGGTTCTGCGATGGATCATTGGCGCCGCATGATCGCTGCACAAGGTGGAGATCCAGATGCCAAGTTGCCAGTTGCGCGCGAACAATATGTAATTACCGCTCAAAATTCTGGCACGATGACCACGATGGATGCGATGAAAGTTGGCGTAAGTGCATGGCGCTTAGGCGCAGGCCGTTCTAAGCAAGGCGAGAAAGTACAAGCGGGCGCCGGTATCGAGATGCATGCCAAGCCGGGCGATTATGTGAAAGCCGGTTCGCCGCTACTTACTTTACATACCGATGAACCAGCGAGATTTGAACGCGCCCTGGAAATTCTAGATGGCGCAATTTCAATTGAAGAGGGTGGAACGGTCAATCGTCTGCCTCTAGTAATCGAGCGGATAGGTTAATGAGCACTTTAAATTCAATTCCAACGCCAGCACAGGTTAAGCGCTTACCCAAAGCTTTGCTGCATGATCACTTGGATGGGGGACTTCGTCCACAAACAATTATCGATATTGCAAAAGAGATTGGTCATGAACTTCCAACTTATGATGCAACAGAGTTAGCTGAGTGGTTCCGGGCATCCTGTGATTCAGGTTCGCTAGTTCGTTATCTGGAAACCTTTTCACACACAGTTGCAGTTATGCAGCGCCCAGCTGACATCGTTCGGGTTGCGCGCGAATGTGTAATTGATTTAGCCGAAGATGGCGTTGTCTATGCCGAAGTTCGTATGGCTCCAGAGTTATTAACTGAAAAAGGTTTAACGCTCTCACAAGTTATTGAAGCGATCCTGCAAGGATTTCAAGATGGTGAAAAAGAAGTTGCTAAATCTGGCGGAAAGGCTCGCGTAGTTCTGCTGCTCTGCGGAATGCGCCAAAATAAACTTTCGCAGGAAGTAGCTGAATTAGCGGTTAAATACCGCGATCGTGGCGTCGTTGGCTTTGATATCGCAGGCCCCGAAGATGGCTTCCCACCGAGTGATCAGTTAGATACCTTCGAATATCTTCGTCGTGAAAATGCACATTTCACAATTCATGCTGGCGAGGCCTACGGACTTCCTTCAATCTGGGAAGCGATTCAACTCTGTGGCGCCGAACGTCTTGGCCACGGCGTACGAATCATCGACGATATCGATTTGAATCACACACCTGCGCGCCTTGGAAAACTTGCAGCCTATGTTCGTGATCGTCGCATTCCATTGGAAATGTGTCCTTCTTCAAATATTCAAACAGGCGCTGCTGCAAACTTTGCAGATCATCCAATTGGAGATCTAGCCAGACTTCGCTTCCGCGTAACCGTAAATACCGATAATCGTTTAATGTCGGCAACTTCAATGACGCGCGAGATGAATGAGTTAGTTAAGGCGCTTAACTGGAGTTTCTTAGATCTACAACGCGTGACAATCAATGCGCTAAAGAGCGCCTTCATTCCCTTCGAAGAACGTCTGGCAATTATCGATGAGATCGTAAAGCCAGGTTTTGCCAAGATCTCTGCTGAATAAGAGTTAAACCCCGATTGGGTGCCAGACCGTCTTTGCTTCCATAAATGCATAGATGCGATTTGGAGTCTGCGCATCGTCAAAGTGATGGATCCGCTTTAGGTTTTCGGCGGCGGCTTCTTTGAGTGCGGTGCGCTTCTTCTTATCGATTCCAGATATATCCATTCCATCGATATCCATATGTGAAGCTGCCCAAGGAGCAAGCTCATCATGTGAACCAGTCAGAATATTTATAACGCCATGAGGTAGATCGCTAGTTGCCAATACTTCAGCGAAGGTCATCGCGGGAACTGCTGATGCTCCAGGAACTAGTGCGATAACTGAATTTCCAGATGTGATAACTGGTGCGATCGCATCTATGAAACTCAAGAAGTTATCACTTGGCGCAACTGCGATAACGCCTTGTGCTTCAGGGATAGTGAAGTTGTAATAAGGGCCAGCAACTGGGTTTGTTGAACCAAATGCTGCCGCCAACTTATCGCTCCAACCGGCATACCAAACCCAACGATCGATCGCGGCCATAAGTTGCTCGTGCGCTTTCTTTGGAGTTGCGCCAGATGTTGCTGAAATTTCGGCAGCGATCTGATCTGCGCGACCTTCGAGCATCTCTGCGATGCGATAGAGAATCTGTCCGCGGTTGTAGGCAGTTGCCTTGGCCCAACCAGGTTGTGCTGCGCGCGCAGCAACTACTGCTTCACGTAAATCTTTGCGTGATGCCATTGCAGGGTTAGCAATGAAATTCCCCTTCGCATCAGTTACTTCGTAGATACGGCCAGACTCGCTGCGAGGGAAAGCGCCATTGATATAGAGCTTGTAAGTCTTCTTCACTTCTATACGTGACATTTACTTACCTTCCTTCAGATAAGAAGCCAGGCCATGTTTTCCGCCTTCGCGTCCCCAGCCAGATTCTTTATAGCCACCAAATGGTGATGTTGGATCAAATTTATTAAAGGTATTAGCCCAAATAACACCTGCACGTAATTGTTGAGTGGCCCACAAAATTCGCGAACCCTTCTCGCTCCATACTCCAGCAGATAGGCCAAATGGGGTGTTATTTGCTTTTTCGATCGCTTCCTGCGGTGTGCGGAAGGTAAGAATTGAAAGTACTGGTCCAAAGATCTCTTCGCGCGCAATTCGGTGAGCTTGAGTAACGCCGGTAAAGATAGTTGGTGCAAACCAGAAACCTTTATCGGATAAGTTGCAAGCTGGGCTCCAACGTTCGGCGCCTTCAGAATCTCCTGCTGCAGATAGTTCATTAATCTTATTTAACTGCTCGCGTGAGTTAATCGCACCCAGATCTGTGTTCTTATCTAAAGGATCTCCTATGCGAATCTTTGACATACGAGCCTTTAACTTCTCGGTAACTTCATCTGCGATACCTTCTTGCAAGATCAACCGTGATCCGGCACAGCAGACATGGCCTTGGTTGAAGAAGATGCCGTTAACAATTCCTTCGACAGTCTCATCGATAGGGGCGTCATCAAAGACGATATTTGCGCCTTTTCCGCCTAGTTCAAGGGTGGCTTTCTTATTGGTGCCAGCGATAGCGCGAGCAATCTTCTTGCCAACTTCAGTAGAACCAGTAAATGCGATCTTATGGATTCCGGCGTGGTTAACGATCGCAGATCCTGTAGATCCATCACCAGTAACAATATTTACAACGCCAGCAGGAAGTTCTGCTTGCTGGCAAACCTCGGCAAATAAAAGTGCGGTTAGCGAGGTTGTCTCGGCTGGTTTTAAAACAACGGTATTTCCGGTGGCAAGCGCTGGCGCTACTTTCCATGCCAACATGAGTAGCGGAAAGTTCCAAGGAATGATCTGGCCGGCAACGCCATGAGGTTTTGGTGACTTACCCATGCCGGCGTAATCTAATTTATCGGCCCATCCAGCGTGATAAAAGAAGTGCGCGGCAACTAGCGGAATATCAATATCGCGGGTTTCGCGAATCGGCTTGCCGTTATCTAGGGTTTCAAGGACTGCAAATTCGCGGGCGCGCTCTTGCAAGATGCGCGCGATGCGATAAAGGTATTTACCGCGTTCTTTACCAGATAGTTTTGACCAGGTCTTTGTGTAGGCCTTCTGTGCTGCAATAACTGCCTTATCAACATCGCTAGCGTTGCCGAGAGCGATCTGGCTTAGTACTTCTTCAGTTGCTGGGTTAATTGTTGCAAAGTGATTGCGCCCATTTACAAATTTGCCATCGATAAAGTGGCCGTACTTCGGCTTAATTGAGACGATCGAGCGAGACTCGGGTGCTGGGGCATATTCGAAAGTCATGACTGATCCTTGGCGCCTTCTCTTAATCGATCGTTACGTAGTTAGGGCTAGCGTAG
>JBIIRS010000117.1:0-3641 GCA_044341425.1 Candidatus Planktophila sp.
GTCGGCAACATTGCGCCCCAACCCGGTACTTCACAGATTCCCCATGAAATTGGTGCAGATGCGATGCGCTTTAAGAATGAAGTGGTCATTGGCTGATCATAACTTGCAAGGTAAGGTCTGAACATGACCATGGATATCGGCGGATCTTTTCGACATGAATTAACTGGAAGCTTTTCACAGGGTTCGGACTCCAACCCAACAGTTGCCATGGTGGAGGCCTCATACAAGGCCAATAACCTGCACTATCGCTACGTTAATTGTGAAGTGAACCCAGATCAATTAGAAGCGGCTGTGAAAGGCGCCAGAGCGATGAATTGGAAGGGTTTTAACTGCTCTATCCCTCACAAGGTCGAAGTTATTAAGTATCTAGATGGCCTAGGGGAGTCGGCTGCTCTAATCGGCGCCGTTAACTGTGCGGTTAATCGCGACGGCAAGTTAATCGGTGAAAATACCGATGGCAAAGGATTTTTAAAATCGTTTTTGGAAATTACACCAGCGACAGGTAAAACAATAGTTCTGCTCGGTGCAGGCGGTGCAGCGCGCGCGATTGCGGTTGAACTCGCACTAGCTGGTGCGACTAAGTTCTATGTTGTAAACCGTTCACGCGCTCGCGGTGAAGAGCTAACCGCACTATTAAACGATAAGACTTCTGCCACAGCAGAATTTGTAGAATGGAATAAGACTTATTCAATCCCACAAGATGCCGAAGTTGTAATCAACTCGACCTCAATGGGCATGGTTAATACCGAAGGCAAGCAGGATATTGATTTCGAATCTATTCGCCCAGGAATGTTGGCTGCCGATGTAATTGTTAATCCACCGCAGACTTACTTCTTAAATGAAGCGGGTAAGCGTGGAGCAACGACCTTGCAAGGTTTAGGAATGGTTGTAAATCAAGCAGTTATCGGAATTAAATATTGGACTGGCGTAGATGTTGATGCCAAGGATTTAAATGACGAGCTACTGCGTGTATTAGGTCTTGCTTAAACTTTAGCTAGATCTGATTGCTCAACAACGCGCAAAGCCTGTGCTGCGATAGTCAGGGCTGGGTTCATCGCCGCAGAAGATGGAAAGAAACCACCATCAATTAGATAAAGATTGTGGTGATCGTGGCTGCGACAGTAGCCATCCACAACACTGGTGCGGGGATCGTTTCCGGCAACAGTTGTTCCGCATTGATGCGAGTTCATCGAAATATCAAAAGGTTGTCTAAAGATTGCTTGGTAACCAGTTTTGCGAAGCACTTTCTTAGCCCGGCGCAGAAGTTCAAAGTGGGTCTTCATTCCAACTGATTTGCGAACGATCTTGATTGCGCCATTTTTATCAATAGTTACGCGGTTATCTGGGTGCGGTAGGTCCTCAGACATAACCACGAATTCCACGCTGTGATCAGAAACCAAGTTAAGTAGCGGCAGTGGAACTCGCTTAGCGAAAGATTTCATCATGATGCCTTGAACCTTGCCGATTAACTGTACGGCGCCAAGTGGATAACCCTTGCCACCATCGAGATACCAATCGGTGAAAGAAAGCGTCTTCTGGAAAGTGACATCGTTCTTGCGGCGCATATCCACAGCCGCTATATGGCTGTTGTTATGCATCATGAAGTTACGGCCAACTTGATCTGATGAGTTGGCAACGCCAGAACGAAGCAGCAGCGCTGCGGTATTTACAGAGCCAGCTGCGATTACAATATTTTTGCCGTAAATCTCAAGGGCTTCATCGCCTCTAGTGGCTTCAAGATGGCTGACTGACTTTCCATCAGCGTTAAGCACAATGCGGTTAACCTGTACTGAAGTCATCAGAGTTACATTTCCAGTGGCGATGGCAGGGTTTAGAGCATTTACTTCGGCATCGCTCTTGGCATCTAACTTACAAACAAAGCCATCGCAGGTTTTACAACGAATACATTTTCCACCAGGTCCAAGATCAATACCCATTGAATTTGAATGTGGGTGTACGCCTGCCTTAGTTAAACGTTTGCCGAGTTCTTCGACATATGGCTCATGTTTCATCGCTGGGTATGGAAATGGCGTGGTGCGGTTGTTACCGTAAATATTCTGCGCATCTCCATGTACACGGTAGAGCTCTTCAGCTTTGTAGTAGAAAGGTTCTAGATCATCGTAGGTAAATGGCCAAGCCGGCGAAATTCCTTCTTGATGCTTTATAGCGCCAAAGTCATAACGGCTAAAGCGTGGCAGTGATGCGCCATAAACTTTGCTATTTCCACCAACGAAGTAATGAACACCAGGAACAAACTCTTTGCCTTTTTCATCAACCCATTTTTCATTTGGCTTGTAACGGGTCTTCATAAATATTTCAGAAGGTGACCAATTTTCAGGCTCTCGGGGCATCCTCTCACCACGCTCTAAAACCAGCGTTTTAACGCCCTTTTGCGCCAAGGCAAATGCAGTTGTGGCGCCACCCATCCCAGAACCAACAATGACCACATCCGATTCGATGCGAACCGGAGTGGCCATTGTTTTCAATCTTTACTAGCGACTAACGTACTGGAGAAAGCGCTTGGTCTTTCTTATCAACTGTCATCGCACCGGTCATGATCGCAACAACATCGTTCATGGTGTGGGACTTTGGAGTAACAACTGCAGCGCGCTTTCCGAGGCGTTGAACCTGGATGCGGTCTGCAACTTCAAAGACCTGAGGCATGTTGTGTGAAATCAAGATAACTGGCATACCGCGCTCACGAAGTGACTCGATCAACTTGAGTACCTGACGTGATTCACGAACACCTAGAGCAGCAGTTGGTTCATCCAAAATGATTAACTTCTGACCAAACGCTGCTGCGCGAGCAACAGCAACTGCCTGACGTTGACCGCCAGAGAGTGTTTCAACTGCCTGTGAAATGTTCTGGATAGTTCCGATACCAAGTGCTGAAATATGTTCCTTTGCAGCCTTGCGCATTCCAGCACCATCGATCATGCGGAATACAGAACCGAGTGGTCCTGGCTTACGCATTTCGCGACCAAGGAAGAGGTTTGATGCGATATCTAAAGCTGGTGCAACAGCAAGTGTCTGATACACAGTTTCGATTCCGGCATGGCGTCCATCTTGTGGTCGCTTAAACGACACCTCTTGGCCATCAAGGATTATCTGACCATGGTCAGGTATTTCAGCGCCTGAAAGACATTTAATCAGAGTTGATTTACCAGCACCGTTATCGCCGACAACTGCGAGAACTTCACCAGGAAAGAGCTCAAGGTCTGCGCCATCAAGTGCGATAACGCGACCGTAGGCTTTGGTTACTCCAACTGCTTGAAGAACGGGAGCTTTACTCATTTGCGTGCCTTTCTGATCCATTGGTCAACCGAGACAGCGAAGATAATGAGAATTCCGATCGCCATTAACTGGAAGTAGAGATCCACGCCAGCAAGTGTTAGGCCGTTACGGAAAACACCCACAATTACCGCTCCGATTAGTGAGCCGAAGATTGTGCCGCGGCCACCGAATAGTGAAGTTCCACCGATTACCACCGCAGTGATCGCATCGAGGTTTAGATCACCACCAGTATTTGGGCTAGCCACTGTTACGCGACCGATAACGATCCACGCAGCGAGTGCGAAAGTTAGACCAGCTACTACGTAAACGCTCATAAGAACGCGGTTAACGGAGATACCTGCCAAGCG
>JBIIRS010000020.1:0-12671 GCA_044341425.1 Candidatus Planktophila sp.
CTTTCACAGTGCCTGCAGAACGCGCTAAAGCATTCGGTGTTGTTGGCGCAATCTCAGGTGGTGGCGCTGCCATCGGTTTGATCCTTGGCGGAACTCTGACTGAGTACTTCTCATGGCGCTGGTGCTTAGGCGTCAACGTTCCTATCGCAATCTTTGCTGGCTTGATGGCCTTCTTCTATGTCAGAGAGTCAAAAGCTGGCGGCGAACATAGCTATGACATTCCAGGCGTTATCACCGCAACTGCCGGTCTCTTCTCGTTGACATATGGTTTCAATGAAGCGGCGACAAAGGGTTGGTCATCACAGAGCACAATTTCATTCTTAGTAGCAGCAGTTGTGCTTTTAGTTGCATTCGTTGTAATCGAAGCCAAGGTTTCGAATCCAATGATGCCGCTGCGCGTTGTAACAGAGCGCAACCGTGGTGGTTCATACCTTGGTTCTCTCATCGTCGGAGCTGGTCTCTTCTCGATGTTCTTATTCCTAGGTCTTTACCTACAAGTCGTACTTGGTTACTCACCACTTAAATCAGGTTTTGCATTCTTGCCATTTACTGCAGGAATCATCGTCTTCGCAGGTATCGCATCCCAGTTATTGCCAAAGTTTGGCCCGCGTCCGCTGATGGTGCCCGGCTTGGTTTTCGCAGGCATTGGTCTGCTTATGTTGACCTTGATTACTCCAGAGACTTCATACACAACTCATGTTCTGCCTTCACTTCTGATCATGAGCTCAGGCATGGCGCTGGTCTTTATTCCACTAACTTCAACTTCTCTACACGGAGTTAGCAATCAAGACACTGGCGTGGCAAGTGCGATGATCAATACCAGCCAGCAGGTTGGTGGATCACTCGGCACCGCGCTCCTCAACACAGTGGCAGCGACTGCGGCGACAAATTACATCGCGGCAAATCAAAATATGGGCGAGAAGGTGCAAGCCTTTGGAATCACCCATGGTTTCACCGTCGCATTTACGGTTTCAGCTGGCTTATTGTTCGCTGGCGCAATCGTGCTCTTCTTCTTTATCAATATTGGAAAAGAGTCACTTGTTGAAACAGAAGGCGCTGGCCTGCACTAATTAAATAAAATTAATTAGTTGGCTGACCTAAGTGGCCAAGTAGAAGCTCTCGTACGCGAGCAGCATCTGCTTGGCCCTTTGTCTCTTTCATGACCGCGCCAATTAGCGCACCTGCTGCAGGAACATGTCCATTACGAACTTTATCTGCTGTCTCTGCTTGTTCAGCACAAACTTTTTCGATGGCAGCCATTAGTGCGCCATCATCGTTAACAACTTTAATACCGCGCTTTGCCACAACTTCTGATGGCTTTCCTTCGCCAGCGATAACGCCTTCCACAACTTGGCGGGCCAACTTATCTGTTAGTTCACCTGCTGCAACTAGCGCGACTATTTCAGCAACATCAGCGGGAGTAATTGAAAGATCGGCAATCGCAGAGTCTTTCTCATTTGCGATACGTGAGATTTCACCGAGCCACCAAGTGCGCGCCTTGGTTGGTTCTGCACCAAGCAGAACAGTTGCTTCAACGATATCTAAGACGTC
Organism: Candidatus Planktophila sp.; assembly: GCA_044341425.1. Lineage (GTDB taxonomy): Bacteria > Actinomycetota > Actinomycetes > Nanopelagicales > Nanopelagicaceae > Planktophila. The sequence goes on from JBIIRS010000020.1 coordinate 1,552, forward strand.
AGCGTTGATCATCGCCGCCATCTCTTTATCTGGAACAGACCATTCCTCTTTCAAGCGCTTACGACGTAGCGATGGGCGCTCAGGTAATTGTTTGCGCAGAGTTTCGATCCAGCCTGCATCTGGTGCAACTGGCACTAGATCTGGTTCTGGGAAGTAACGGTAATCCTCGGCTTGTTCTTTTGAGCGACCAGAGCGAGTTAGCCCTGACTCTTCTTGGAAGTGACGAGTCTCTTGCTTAACTTTCTTGCCATCATTTAGCAGTTCAGCATGGCGGATCATTTCACCGCGAATTGCGCGCTCTACTGAACGAAGTGAGTTTACGTTCTTTGTTTCAGAGCGCGTTCCGAGAACGTCAGAGCCAATCAAACGAAGTGAGACGTTGGCATCGCAACGAAGCGAACCTTGCTCCATCTTTACATCGGAAACCTTTAGGCCGCGCAAGATATCGCGGAGTTCGGCAACATAAGCCTTAGCAACTTCTGGTGCATATTTGCCGGTGCCAGGAACAATCTTGGTAACGATTTCTACAAGTGGAATACCGGCACGGTTGTAATCAAGGAGTGAATATTCCGCACCATGGATACGGCCAGTTGCGCCACCAACGTGCAGCGACTTTCCGGTGTCTTCTTCCATATGTACGCGTTCGATTTCGATGCGGAACTGCTTAGGACCTTCTTCAGTTTCGATTTCAACATCTACATAACCATCAAAACAAATTGGTTCGTCGTACTGTGAAATCTGGAAGTTCTTTGGCATATCAGGATAGAAATAGTTTTTGCGGGCAAAGCGACTGTAAGGAGCGATCTGACAGTTAAGCGCCAGACCAATCTTGATCGTAGATTCGATCGCTGTCGCATTTACAACAGGCAGAGCGCCAGGAAGTGCCAAACAGACTGGACAGGTTTGGGTATTTGGTTCTGCGCCAAATGTGGTGCTGCAAGAGCAGAACATCTTGGACGCGGTATTTAGTTCAACGTGAACTTCTAGGCCGAGTACTGGTTCGTACTTCGCAATTACATCATCATAGGAAATAGCCATTACTTGCCACCTCCCAAAGCTGGGACTTGATCAATTAAATGTCCGCCCCATTTGCTGACAAGTGCTGCTTCTAGCGCTCCACCAACTTCGTAGAGACGTTGATCCTGCATCGCAGGCGCCATGATCTGGAATCCAACTGGCAGGCCATCTTCATCTGCGAGTCCTGCTGGCAAGCTCATTCCGCAGATACCTGCGAGGTTTACTGGAATCGTGGCTACATCTGCCAGATACATAGCGATTGGATCTTCAGATTTTTCACCGATCTTGAATGCGGTAATTGGCGATGTTGGTGAGACCAGAACATCTGCCTGAGTAAATGCCTTCTTGTAATCTTCAATAATTAAGGTTCGGATCTTCTGTGCGCTGCCGTAATACGCATCGTAATAACCAGATGAGAGCGCGTATGTGCCGAGGATGATGCGGCGCTTTACTTCACGGCCAAAGCCAGCTTCGCGCGTTGCGTTCATGACTGTTTCGGCAGATGCGCCATCGACATCACCGGTGCGTAGGCCATAACGCATCGCATCAAAGCGAGCTAAGTTGGAAGAACATTCAGATGGCGCGATTAAGTAATAAGCAGCAAGAGCATATTCAAAACTTGGGCAGTCAACTTCAACAATCTCGGCACCAAGAGATGCAAGTAGTTCAAGTGATTCGTTAAAGCGAGCTAGCACGCCGTTTTGATAACCATCGCCTTGCAACTGCTTGATTACGCCGATCTTTTTTCCTTTTACATCTGCGCTTCGTGCGGCTGCAACAACGTTTGGAACAGCGGCGTTAATGCTCGTTGCATCCTTTGGATCGTGGCCAGCAATTACCTCATGCAACAGAGCGGTATCTAAAACTGTACGACCAAATGGACCAGCTTGATCAAGACTTGATGAGTAAGCGATAAGTCCGTAACGTGAAACTGCACCGTAGGTTGGACGCACTCCCACAATTCCAGTTAGCGCTGCAGGTTGGCGGATAGATCCACCGGTATCTGAGCCAACTGCAATTGGTGCTTCAAATGCGCTAACCGCTGCAGCTGAACCACCGCTAGAACCACCAGGTGTGCGAGTTAAATCCCATGGATTAAAAGTTGGGCCATAGCCAGAGTTTTCAGTCGACGAACCCATTGCGAATTCATCCATATTGGTTTTGCCAAGGATTACAACGCCAGCCTGCTTCAACTTTGCAACCACGGTTGAGTCATAAGGAGGTTTCCAACCTTGCAAGATCTTTGATCCTGCTGTTGTCGGTACGCCTTCTTGGGCTAGTACATCTTTAAGTGCAAGTGGAACACCAGCAAGTGGGTGCAGCTTCTTTCCGGCAGCGCGTTCGGCGTCAACCTTGGCGGCTTGAGCAAGTGCGTTCTCGCCATCGACATGTAGAAAAGCTTTTACCTTTGAATCAACTTCGTTGATGCGATCTAGATGGCTCTGGGTAAGTGCAACAGAAGTCGTCTCCCCCGATGTGAGGGATGCTGACATTTGCGCAGCGGTCTTTTTAATCATTCTGCTTCACCAAGAATTTGTGGAACGCGGAAGCGTTGATCTTCTTGTGCAGGGGCCCCAGATAACGCTTGCTCTGGAGTAAGGCTCGGTTGCACTTGATCTTCGCGGAAAATGTTTTCTATCGGCTGCGGATGAGAGGTCGCTTTCACGCCTTCGAGGTTTAACTCCTGCACCCGCGCAACGGCGTCGAGAATGCTGCCAAATTGTGATGCCAGATTTACGAGTTCGTCCTCGGTCATTTCGATGCGGGCAAGGGAAGCCAACTTTGCGACATCATCACGGGAAAGGCTGCTCATAGTGTGTGAAGTTTAATGAGAAAGCGGGTTACGAGCGAATTTGCCCATCGCCGGTGACGATCCATGTGGTGGTTGTCATCGCCTCTAAGCCCATTGGGCCGCGTGCGTGGAGTTTCTGATTTGAGATGCCGATTTCAGCACCAAATCCCATTTGTTCGCCATCAGTAAAGCGAGTAGATGTATTAACCATTACGGCAGCACAATCAGCAAGTGCGATGAAACGGTCGGCGTTCTCTTTCTTCTCAGTCACGATCGCTTCGGTGTGATTAGTGCCGTACTTTGCAATGTGATCTGCTGCTGCATCAACTGAGTCAACGACGCCAACATTCATTTCAAGAATTCCGTATTCAGTGCACCAATTTGCATCTGTGGCGGGAGTAGAAGCGATGCCAAATTTCTCGGCCACCTTTTGAGCGGTCGCGTCAGAGTGCAAGATAACGCCAGCATCAGATAGCGCTTTGAGCGCCATTGGCAAAAATGTTGGTGCAATCGCCCGGTGAACCAAAAGTGTTTCAGCAGCGTTGCAAACACTTGGGCGATGAGTTTTGGAGTTAATCAGAATCGGCAGCGCTTTTTCGATATCAGCAAACTCGTCAACGTAGACATGGCAAACACCAGCGCCGGTTTCGATAGTTGGAACCGTTGACTCATCCACGACCATACGGATAAGAGCGGCGCTGCCGCGCGGGATAACTAGATCAACTTTGCCGCGGGCGTTAAGCAGGGCTTTAACGGTTGCGCGATCATCGGAAGGAACCAACTGGATCACTTCTGGGGAAATTTTGGTTGTGGCTAGCGCATCACGGATAACGGTCACGAGAATTTGGTTGCTTGCCACAGCCGTTGAAGATCCTCGCAATAGGGCAGCATTTCCCGACATCAACAAAATTACTGCCGCATCGACTGTCACGTTTGGGCGCGCTTCATAGACCATACCGATTACGCCGAATGGAACGGAAATCTGTTTTAGGTCTAAACCATTTGGCAAAGTTGATTGGCGAAGTACTTGTCCAAGTGGATCTGGAAGATCGGCAACTAAACGCGCACCATTTGCCATTCCTGCAATGCGAGATTCGGTTAGAAGCAAACGATCCTGCATCTGAGGATGCATATCTTCAGCTTTTGCTCGTGCAATATCTTCAGCGTTTGCTGTAAGAATTTCATCACTGCGAGATTCGATAGCTGCGGCGATTGCATATAAAGCCGCTTTACGTTCGGCGCCCGTTGCTGTCGACAGAGTGCGTGCAGCGGTACGCGCTTTAAGCGCTAAACCTGAAACTATCTCGACTGCATCCATAGGAAAAGTTTATCGGTTTCTATTTATCCGAGGAGGACTAAATCATCGCGATGAACTAACTCGCGCTCATATTCTGCGCCCAAAGTTGACGCAAGCTCTTTAGTGGAACGACCCAGCATCTGAGGAATTTCATGCGAATCAAATGCCACCAAGCCGCGCGCTATTACCTTTTTATCTGCGCTCATTAGTTCGACAGTGTCTCCGGCGATGAATTCGCCCTCAACCGCAGTAACACCTGCAGGCAGAAGAGAAACTCCTCTTTCCAGAATTGCTGTAACTGCGCCAGCATCGAGAATTAAACGACCGCGTGGAGTTGAGGCATGAGCCAACCAGAGCAAGCGAGATGTAGAACGCGTTCCGTGAGATGCAAAGAAAGTTCCGACTTCAGCGCCAGTTAACGCTGTTGATACGTTGGTTAGCGATGTGAGCAACATTGGCGTACCTGCACCAGTAGAAATCCGGGCGGCTTCAATTTTGGTAACCATTCCCCCGCTACCAACGCCAGCAGAGCCAACGCCACCAATATCAAAGTTCTCAATATCTGCGATGTGATCAACAAATGAGATTGCTTTAGCTCCCGCTTGTGAAGGTGGGGCGTCATACAAAGCATCAACATCTGAAACCAATACGAGTAAATCCGCGCCGATTAATAATGAAACAAGCGCGGCTAGGCGATCGTTATCGCCAAAGCGGATTTCTTGGGTTCCAACTGAATCGTTCTCGTTGATGATTGGTACAACACCAAGTGAGAGCAGCTTATTTAAAGTCTGTTGTGCATTTTGGTAGTGCGAACGGCGAACCACATCTTCAGTAGTTAAGAGCACCTGAGATGAGACCAAGTTATGGCGTGAAAAGTTCTGGTTGTACTTTGCAATCAGCAAACCTTGGCCAACTGATGCTGCCGCTTGTTGCGTAGCCAAATCTTTTGGGCGGGTCGTTAAAGCAAGTGGAGCAAGGCCAGCTGCAATTGCACCCGAAGAGACCAGAACAACTTCAGCACCACGGGAGCGTAGTTGGGCAACTGCATCAACGATCTGTGAAACTGCTTGGCTATCGAGGGCAGAACCTGCAGAACCAGTTAGCGATGATGAACCAATTTTAATGACGACGCGTTTCGCACTTGTAACTGCGCTGCGGCTCATTTACTTATCCTCTGCTGGTGTTGGATCCGTTAAGCGTGGAGTATGTGGGTCCTCCACGTTGTACTCCCATTGTTGCGCAATTTCATCATCACTTAGTTGATCGACAACACGTTCTTCTACAACCCATGAGCCTTCTAGGCGTGAGTCTTCACCGCGGCGATGTAAGTGACCGGCTAATTGTTCAGCGCCAGCTTCAATGGTTGGCTCCCATTCGAAGACAACTTCATTATCGCCAGAGCCGATTCGTACTTCACTTCCGGCGACCGCTCCCTGCTTGAACAACTCTTTTTCTACTCCGAGCTGTGCCAAGCGATCTGCCAAGTAACCAATTGCTTCAGCGTTCTTAAAGTTTGTCTGGCGAACCCAACGAACAACTTTCTGTCCACGAACGCTAAATGAACCATCAGCATTTGCGCGAACGGTAAATCCAGAGTCATCGACTGCAGTTGGGCGCAAGATAATGCGAGTGCGTTCTTCAGTTACCGCTTCAGCGCGCGCTTTTTGTACAAGGCGTGCCATGGCATAGAGGAGTTCAGTTAAGCCAGCGCGACTTGCTGCAGAGACTGGGTAAACCTCATATCCCTTATCGCGCAAAGTTTGCGCGACCATATCGGCCATTGCCTGGCCATCAGGTAGATCAATTTTATTTAGCGCAATAATGCGTACGCGATCTTCGAGGCCGCCGTACTGAGCGAGTTCGGATTCGATGATTTCTAGATCGGTAATTGGGTTGCGATCCGTTTCTAGCGTTCCGCAATCGAGTACATGAACAAGTGCCACACAGCGTTCGACGTGGCGCAAGAACTCAAGGCCTAAGCCTTTACCTTGTGAAGCTCCTGGAATTAAGCCTGGAACATCGGCCACAGTAAAGCGAGTATCTCCTGCTTGGACAACGCCTAAGTTTGGAACGAGAGTTGTAAATGGATAGTCAGCGATCTTTGGGCGTGCTGCAGAAATCGCGGCGATTAGCGAAGATTTTCCAGCACTTGGATATCCAACAAGTGCAATGTCGGCAACTGATTTAAGTTCTAAGTAGAGAGTGCGTTCTTCACCTGGCTCGCCAAGGAGGGCAAAACCTGGGGCGCGACGCTTTGAAGATGAGAGAGCTAAGTTGCCGAGGCCACCATGTCCACCTTGTGCTGCAAGAAATGTTGTGCCGACGCCAATTAAATCTGCGAGTTGATTTCCTTTATCGTCGAAAACAACTGTGCCATTTGGCACCGGAAGAATTAAATCTTCACCGTATGTGCCATCTTTACGATCGCCATAACCTTGCGAACCGGATGTTGCTTTGCGGTGTGGAGAATGGTGAAAATCAAGGAGCGTTGTAACGCTGGAATCGACGATCAAGATAATGTCGCCGCCGCGTCCACCGTTACCGCCATCTGGGCCGCCTAGTGGTTTAAATTTTTCACGTTTAACGGAGACACAACCATCGCCACCTTTTCCGGCAGCGGCATAGAGCGTTACGCGATCAACGAATGTTGTCATCTCTTAACGCTCCCTTCTGGTTTGAAACAAGAAAACTGCCTGATAAATAAAAAGAGCGAGCCACGAACGCGGCTCGCTCTCTTTGAGAAACCTAAATTAAGCGACCGGTGCAACCACGTTCACTACACGGCGACCGCGAGCGCGACCGAATTCAACTGCTCCTGCAGCTAGTGCAAAGAGAGTGTCATCCTTACCGCGACCAACGTTCTTTCCTGGGTGGAAATATGTTCCGCGTTGACGAACCAAAATTTCACCAGCGTTTACTTCTTGTCCGCCAAAGCGCTTGATACCGAGGTATTGCGGATTGGAATCGCGACCGTTACGTGTCGAGGAGACACCCTTCTTACTTGCCATTGTTCAGCCCCTTATTTCACGCCGCTAATTGCGGTGATCTTGACTCGAGTTTGCTGTGCACGGAAACCTTGACGACGACGGTAACCGGTCTTGTTCATGTAACGAAGGATGTCGATCTTTGGACCCTTTACTTCGTCAATTACTTCACCGGTAACTTTTACACCGCTAAGAACTTTTGCATCAGTTGTAACGCTAGCACCGTCTACGACAAGTAGCGCAGGAAAAGTTACGGTTGCACCAGCAGCCTGGTCGATGCGATCGACAGTGATGGTTTCACCAACGGTGACTTTCTCCTGGCGTCCGCCAGCTTTAACGATTGCGTACACGATTCTTGCTCCAGTTCAGTTCACGCTCATGAAGCCCAGGTGGGCCTCTTTCGAGCAGAGGCTAAGGGTACGGATTTCGCACCCCTAGGGTCAAATTGAGGCTTTTCTAGGCGGTGATGATCCCGCTGGAAGCGGCCCTGCGACGACGTCGCCCGGCTGGCTTGGCTTCTACTTCTACATCCTCATCTGCATCAACGTTAGATGAAGTTTCGGTATTTGAGTTTTCAGTATTTAGAGTCTCAGTATTTAGAGTTTCATGGAATTCGTGTTCCGTTGCCTCAGATTCATCGGCATCTTCATGTGATGCTGATTGTGAATTTACTTGTGGCATGGGCGCCTTCATCTTTACCGGATCCATATGGATATGAATTCCGCGACCTGCGCAAGAATCGCAAGTTGTTGAGAAGGCTTCGATCAAGCCTTGGCCAACGCGCTTACGAGTCATTTGTACCAAACCAAGTGAAGTAACTTCTGCAACTTGATGTTTGGTGCGATCGCGACCTAGACATTCAACTAAGCGACGCAGAACTGCATCACGGTTTGATTCAAGGATCATATCGATGAAGTCGATAACGATGATTCCGCCAAGGTCGCGAAGGCGAAGTTGACGAGCAATTTCTTCCGCTGCTTCCAAGTTATTCTTGGTAACAGTCTCTTCGAGGTTGCCGCCCTTACCGATAAATTTACCGGTGTTAACGTCAATAACGATCATCGCTTCGGTGCGATCGATAACTAGCGAACCACCTGAAGGCAGATAAACCTTGCGATCAAATGCCTTGGCAAGTTGTTCTTCAACGCGGAAGTCGGCGAATAGATCGCCTTTACCTGTGTACTTCTCAAGTTTGGTAACAAGTTCAGGAGCGATAGAACCAAGGTAAGAGCTGATCTCTTCCCAGGCTTCATTTCCTTGAATTGTTAATTTGCGGAAATCTTCATTGAAGATATCGCGAATAACACGCACTGCAAGATCTGGCTCAGAAAGCAGAAGCGCTGGTGCGTGGAAGTTTGGATTTTCAGATTTCTGATAGATATCTTCCCATTGCGCCTTTAGTCGTGCGACATCATTGGTGAGTTCTTCTTCGCTAACGCCTTCGGCAGCGGTTCGAACAATTACACCCGCTTCTTCAGGAATTAAATTCTTTAAGATCGCCTTTAAGCGAGAACGCTCTGATTCGGGAAGGCGCTTGGAAATACCGCTCATTCCGCCGCCAGGAACGTAGACAACATAACGTCCAGGAAGTGAGATCTGGCTAGTTAAGCGCGCACCCTTTTGACCGATTGGATCTTTAGTCACCTGAACAAGTACTGGCTGGCCAGTCTTTAAAACCATTTCAATTTTACGTGGTTGCGTTTCAGAGATACCTGCTGCATCCCAGTTAACTTCACCGGCATAAAGAACTGCGTTGCGGCCCTTGCCGATATCGACGAATGCCGCTTCCATAGATGGAAGAACGTTCTGTACGCGACCGAGATAAACGTTACCGACGTAAGAAACGTTGGCGTTACGGTTTACATAGTGCTCAACCATGACCTTATCTTCGATAACCGCAATCTGAATGCGATCACCAATCTGGCGAACCACCATCTCGCGGTCAACGTTTTCACGACGAGCTAAGAACTCTCCATCGGTAATTACTGTGCCGCGACGGCGATATGGCTCGCGGTAATCTCCACGGTTTTCGTTCCGTCCGCCACGATCGCGATCGCGACCACGGCTACGTGTTCCACGTTCGTTACGTTCTGCGCGCGCAGGACGTTCGGTACGTTCACGAACTTCGCGGACCTTAACAACTGTAATTACGCCATCTTCATCAACAGTCTCGCCAGGTGTTACACCTTCGCCAGTTGCACGGCGGCGACGGCGACGGCGATGAGTTGTACCTTCTGCGGAATCTTCGCTTCCATCCTCTGAACTATCAGAGCCTTCATCTGAAGTGGTTGCATCGGCACCATCTGCACCTGGCTTGCGGCGACCGCGTCCACCACGACGGCGGCGGCGATTGCGTCCACCACGACCATCGGAATCTTCTGAGTCATCAGAATCGGACCCTGCTGCAGAAGTACTTACCTTCTCTACTGATTCTTTGGCATCGCTTGCAGATTCAACTTTCTTTGCGCTCTTCTTTGCGGCAGCCTTTGGGGCTTTTTCATCTGGAGCAGCCTGAAAAATTGGGACAGGTATCGAAGGCGCTTTCTTCTTCGACTTTGTTTCAACAGCCTCAGTTACCGGCGTTGCATCAATATCTGCGCTTTGTTCGGCAGATTTCTTCTTACTTAACTTTTTCACCGCACGTTTGCGCGGTGACTTTGGCTCAATCGCCATGGCACCAAATCCTCTATGCGTTTAAATAAACGCGCTCTGGCTTGTAGATACTTAACTAGCTAGCGCCCCGAACGGGATGCGCACTTGGGTCAAATCCTTCAAGCAAATCTCTGTGATTACTTCTGTGTGAGTCCGCCGCTGGCTATGTGCCGCGAATTGGTTCGCGAGCCGCGCTGAACTGTTGGGGTAAGTATGCCAGATGAAGGGGGTAAATCGCGAAATGAGCGGGGTTTGCGCCTGAATTAGCCGCGGTGGCGAGAATGCACATTTTGAAGCAGTCCGAATCCGATCATATTGGCGAACATGCTTGAACCGCCATAAGACAGGAATGGAAGTGGAACACCAGTCATTGGCATCATGCCGAGGGTCATTCCAATGTTCTCGAAGGTTTGGAAAGCAAACCAAGCGATTACACCAGTACAAACTAACTTTCCATAGGGATCGCTAGATCTTCGCGCGATTCCGAAACCACGCGCCAAAATTATTAAATATAAAAGGATGATAAATCCAGATCCAAGGAATCCCAACTGTTCTCCAGCAACGGTAAAGATGAAGTCAGTTTGTTGTTCTGGAACGAAACGGCCATTTGTTTGTGGACCATTAAATAAACCGGTGCCAAGTAAACCGCCGGAACCTACGGTGATGCGCGCCTGGCGAAGTTGGTAACCACTCCCCTGCGAATCAGCGTTTGGATCAACGAAAGCTTGTAAACGTTTTACCTGATAATCATTTATGACACCGACTTGGACTGCTGCAAAACTGCCAACGACGGCAACAAGAATTAAGCCGGCAACCCAACGAAGCGGTGCGCCAGATACTGCAATGATCGTGACGACCGCGATGCTAATAATAAAAACAGTTCCCATATCTGGTTGTGACAGGATCAATAGAACTGGAATAGCGGCGATAACCAAGGCCTGCATAACATCTTTATGAGATGGTGAATCTGAATCGTGGTTACGTTCAGATAAAATCATCGACATACCTACGATGATTGAAATCTTTGCGAGCTCGGCTGGCTGCACTTGGAATCCGCCTGGTAGGCCGATCCAGGCATTTGCACCATTTACCTCTTCACCGATTCCGGGAATCAAAACTAAGGTAAGGCCAATTACGCCAGCAATCCATAAAAATGGCGTGTACGCACGTATCAATCGGTAATCAATAATTGTTGTTCCCCAAGCGAGCAGCGAGCCGATCAAGATATTTACAACATGGCGCTTTAGGTAATACTCCGGATCTAAACCATTTGCTGCATACCAATTTCGAGTTGCGGCATAAACCAAAAGGGTTCCGATAACCAATAAGATCGCGACAGCAACTGTGAGAATTGGATCAAATCCTGCAAAGGCCGATG
>JBIIRS010000118.1:0-3579 GCA_044341425.1 Candidatus Planktophila sp.
ACCACTCTTCTCCGATACGAGAGAGATGAACCCCAACCAGCGAAATAATAAAGAGCGCTTCGGCAACGAAGTCGCGATCGGATACGCCATCGATGCTATTTGCAGAAGGCGATGCGAAACCTAGATCCTTAGCCGTCACTTCTGGCTTCAAGCCAAGACCCGATCCAGCGAGAGCGCCTGAACCAAGTGGACTTACAGAAGTGCGCTTCAACCAATCTTGAATTCGATCAAGGTCACGGGCAAATGCGTGAATATGTTTTGCCAACTCATGACCAAAGAGAATTGGTTGCGCGTGTTGCATATGAGTAAACCCGGGCGCTGGCGCATCGTCATACTCCGCAGCTTTCGTTGCAAGCGCCTTTTGAAGTTCCAAGATCATGTGAGAGATCTCCAACATATGATCTATTGCAAAGAGTTTTAAATCAGTCGCGACCTGATCATTGCGTGATCTACCTGCGCGCAGCGATCCCCCTACATCTCCGATCTTCTCGGTAAGGCCACGTTCGAGCGCGCTGTGAACATCTTCGTCATCCTCGCCGGGAAGAAACTTTCCAATAGCAACTTCATCAATTAATTCCCGAATAGCGCTTTCAATCTGGCTCGCAGCATCCTCTTGCAGAAGCCCAGAAGATTTAAGTACGCGCAGATGCGCTAAAGATGAGCGCAGGTCGTAAGGCGCAAGACGCCAATCAAAGTCAACGCTACGTGAAAGCGCAAAGACCGCATCAGCTGGTGCATCGGAGAAACGTCCACCCCAGAGAGCCATTATTTCTTCGCCTTTCGTTTTGCAGAACCGCGCTTTGCGCCTGCGCCGAAGCTGAGCAATTCTTTCGCAAGATCGGCTCCACCGGTGGCCTTCTTCGATACAACTAAGACCGTGTCGTCACCGGCGATAGTGCCGATGATGTTTTCAAGGCCTGAGTTATCAAGTGAACTGGCTAAAAATTGTGCTCCACCGGGTGGCGTGCGAACTACGGCAAGGTTGCCAGATGATTCAACCGAGAGAATCAGATCAGAAGGTAGCGGCATGGACCGTGCAATAGAACCATCTGCGGTTGTTCCCAGTTGGTAGATCAATTCGCCAGAGTCACTTCGGGAGCGAACCGCCCCAAGTTCTTCCAGGTCACGACTGGCAGTTGCCTGAGTGACATCGAAGCCAGCCTTCTTCAGTAACTTAACCAGATCAGATTGCGAATGAATAACGCCTGCCTTGATTAATGCAATCGCCTTTGCGCGACGTGCAGAAACCGAGTTTGAAGTCAACACCTTAGCCATTAGTTACCTCTTTCATCGCCTTTGCGAAAGCCACAATAAATTTATCAATCTGAGCCTTTGTAACAATTAACGCGGGTGCAATACGGATAGTTTCTAGATTTGGCGCATTGACCAAGAATCCGTTCTTTGAAAGCTCCGCCGCTAGCTCTTTTGCGTAATTACCATCGAGTGCGATGCCAATCAGTAAGCCTCTTCCGCGTACTTCGCGAACGCCCCGTATCGCCGAAATCTTAATCTTCAAGCGCTTTTCGAAACTCTTTGCCTGAGACATCAAACGGTTCTTCTCGATTACAGAGATGGCGGCTAAGCCAGCGGCGGCGGCAATTGGGTTTCCGCCGAAAGTTGTTCCATGTTCGCCGGGGGCAAATTGAGGAGTTGTGCTGCCGAGAGTAATCATCGCACCGAGCGGAAGACCGCCACCAATGCCCTTTGCCAGAGTGATGACATCAGGGCGAACATTCTCGTGCTCATATCCAAACCAATTACCAGTTCGTCCCATACCGGTCTGTACGCAATCGAATACTAGAAGTACACCGTGCTGATCACAAATAGCACGCAACTGCTTTAAATATCCGTCTGGTGGAGTTACAACCCCCGCCTCACCAAGAATCGGTTCTACAATTACCATCGCTGTTTTCTTGGAGACCGCTTTGCGCATCGCTCCAATATCACCAAATGCAACATGATTAATATCTTTGAGCAGTGGCCTAAACGGTGCCCGCTTGTTCTCTTGGCCAGTTAATGAAAGAGCTCCCATGGTGCGACCGTGGAATGCGCCTGTTGTTGCAACAATTCGCGTTCTGCCGGTTTTGCGTGAGAGTTTGAGTGCAGCTTCATTCGCCTCTGCGCCTGAGTTGCAGAAGAAGATTCTTGCTGTGTTATCTCCGGTCATCTCCTGCAACTTCTTGGCTAGCGCTAAGCCTGAAGGATGGCTATAGAAATTGCTGACATGGCCAAGCTTTGCGACTTGCGTTGAAACCGCTTTAACTATCGCAGGATGGGCATGGCCAAGAATATTTGTGGCAATACCGCCGAGGAAATCCAGATACTTTTTCTTCTCTGAGTCAGTTACCAATAGGCCTTTTCCTGAGACCAGATTGATTTCTGGAACTCCATAATTAAGCTGCATGACATCGTTCCAATTGGTCGCCGTCGTACTCTTAACTGAACTCATTTCGTCACCAACGTTCCGCCCGAGTTACCCAACGCCGCTGCGAAGGCCGATGGATCGGTTCCATCAATGATTCTTACTGCACTTGCTCCACCGGCTATCGCATCTAGACATGCTTTAACTTTCGGTGCCATGCCTTCTGCAAATGTGGATTTCATTGCATCTAATTCTGCGTAAGAGATCCGCGAAATCAGAGAAGAAGTATCTGGCCAAGAGCGATAGATGCCTGCCACGTCGGTCATGATGATCAAACTTTCAGCGCTGAGCGCGCCTGCGATTGCAGCGGCAGCGAGATCGGCATTGACGTTAAGGCCACCTTTGAAGTTTTCATCTGTAGCAATCGGTGAGATCACTGGAACTTGACCGCCTCTAAGTGCGCTATTTATAGCCTGCGGATTCACAGCCGTTATGACTCCGACTAAACCCAAATCAACTGGTGAGCCATCAACTAATTTGCGGAGCGGCTCGGCGATCAGAGATTCACTGGTACGACCCGATAGCGCAATAGCGTTAACTCCAGCGCGGCGAAGTGAATTAACAACTTCTGGGCCAACTTCATTTACTAACACTCTTTCAACTACTTCGAAGATTTCAGGGGTGGTTACGCGAAAACCACCGATAAATTCTGAAGCGATCTCTTCTTCCTTGAGCGCGGCATCAATCTGTGGGCCACCACCGTGGACCACAACTAACTTCACTCCGCTCTCTTGCGCTGCTGCGATTGCTTTAGCGAATCCACCATTTTCATCCTTCATGGCATGGCCACCGAATTTCACGACGATCATGTGGCGTAGGCCGAGTTCTCGTGAACATAGTCATGGGAAAGATCATTGGTGAAGACAGTTGCGTTACTTGAACCAACTTTTAGATCGACTTCAATCGTGACTAAACGATTTTCAAAAGAGACTTTCTTTCGATCCTCGAAAGGCGCGCTCGACTTGGCAACTTGCACCCCATTAAGAGTTACATCGATATTTAGTGGATTTAAGTGAGCTCGAGCGGTACCGACTGCAGCCAGCACTCGACCCCAGTTAGGATCTCCACCGAAGATCGCACATTTCAACAAATTATTACGGGCACATGCTCGAGCGACTTCTACAGCATCACTTTCAGAAGCAGCATTCTTTATCTCG
>JBIIRS010000119.1:0-3540 GCA_044341425.1 Candidatus Planktophila sp.
CAGTGGTTGTTGCCTGCGAGAAACGATTGGCTGGCGCAAGCGAAGTGTCAGTTAACGCTTTGATTGCGGGAGAGAGCAACTTATTGGCAGATGGATCTTCGTTTAACTTCTCTTCGAAGATTAGCTTGCCGATGGTGCAGCAGAGTTCAACATCGATATCGGCTGCAATCTTGATTTCAGAGTCATGTTCCCAGGTAGCAAATGGATCATCAAAGGCCTCGATCGCGTAATTGAATTCACCACGCGCTGGAATCGTGATCGTTCCTTCAAAGCGATCACCACCGCGCCAGATTTCGCGCATAGGAGTGCAGGCAATTTCTCTATCTTTGTCATCAAATAACAAAGTTTGCGCGCCAAGTGCATCATGGCCTTCACGAAAGATCGTTGCAGTAACTGCAATTACTTCACCCGCAACCGCCTTTACAGGAACTAACTCGCCTCCGAAGTTAACCGCAGGTGATAGATCTGTAATCGGGATGCGAGTTATCAAAGCTTTCCTCAGCCAGAGCCTTCGGTATTTCCCGGATCTGCTGCTTTAATGTCATTGATCTGATACTTATTGATCGCTTCTTGCACAACGCCAGCCTTTACATCGCCGCTCTTGGCAAGAGCTGCAAGCGTTGCGATAACAATTGATTCGGCATCAACCTTGAAGTGGCGACGTAGTGCGCCACGAGTATCGGATAGACCAAAACCATCAGTGCCAAGTGAAACAAAATCTTGGCTAACCCATGGTGCGATCTGATCTTGTACTGCGCGCATGTAATCGCTAACTGCAATGACCGGTCCTTCTGCGTTGGCAAGTTTCTTGGCAACGTATGCGGTGCGCTGATTTGCTGGGTTTAAGAAGTTGTGTCGATCTACAGCCAAACCGTCGCGGCGTAGTTCGTTCCATGAAGTAACTGACCAAACTGAAGCGGATACGCCCCAATCAGATTCAAGAAGTTTCGCTGCCTTCAGCGCCCAGTTCATACCAACGCCAGATGCCAAGATCTGCGCAACTTTCTTACGCTGCTTTGGGCCCTGCTGGAATAGATAAATTCCCTTGAGCAAACCTTCAGTATCAAGATTTTCAGGTTCTGCTGGCTGAACGTATGGCTCGTTGTAAACAGTCAGGTAGTAGTAAATGTTCTCGCTATTTTCGCCATACATACGACGTAGACCATCTTTAACAATGTGGCCGAGCTCGTAAGCAAATGCTGGATCGTAGGCAACAACTGCTGGGTTAGTTGAAGCAAGAAGTGGTGAGTGACCATCTTCGTGTTGCAGACCTTCACCGTTAAGAGTTGTGCGACCTGCGGTTGCACCGACTACGAATCCACGTACTAATTGATCGGCAGCAGCCCAGAAAGCATCTCCGGTGCGCTGGAAACCAAACATTGAGTAGAAGATATAGATCGGAATCATTGGTTCATCGTGCGTTGAATATGAAGATCCAGCTGCAGTAAATGAAGCAACCGAACCAGCTTCGTTAATACCTTCGTGAAGGATTACACCAGCGGTTGATTCCTTGTAGGAAAGCATTAGTTCGCGGTCGACCGCGGTGTACTGCTGACCATGTGGTGAGTAAATCTTTAACGTTGGGAACAATGAATCCATACCGAAGGTACGAGCCTCATCAGGAATGATCGGCACTAAACGCGCACCAAGTCCGGGATCCTTAACCAGATCTTTCAACATACGGACAAAGGCCATTGTGGTTGCAACTTCTTGCTGACCGGAACCGCGCTTAACAGATTCGTATGCTTCATCTGCAGGTTGTGCCAATGGGCGAGAAACGCTGCGACGACGTGGGATTGATCCACCAAGTGCAGCGCGACGTTCCTCTAGATATTTAGCTTCTACAGAATCTGCAGCAGGCTTGTAGTAAGGAGGTGTGTACTTATCTAACTTCTCATCAGCGATTGGGATACCCAAGCGATCGCGGAATTCGACGATATCTTCAAGTGACATCTTCTTCATCTGGTGCGTTGAGTTACGCGCTTCGAAGTGCGAACCAAGTGTCCAACCCTTAACAGTCTTCGCCAAGATAACTGTTGGGCGACCATTTGGCTGTGATGCGGCAGCGTAGGCAGCATAAAGTTTGCGGTAATCATGTCCACCGCGCTTTAAGTTCCAGATCTGATCATCTGACCAGTTTGCAACCATTGCTGCAGTGCGTGGATCGCGACCAAAGAACTTCTCGCGAACATAAGCGCCACTTTCACCCTTAAATGTTTGGTAATCACCATCGAGAGTGGTGTTCATAATGTTTACAAGTGCGCCTTCGCGATCTTGGGCTAGAAGTGGATCCCACTCGCGGCCCCAGACAACCTTGATTACATTCCAGCCAGCGCCACCGAAGATGGATTCGAGCTCTTGAATAATCTTGCCGTTACCGCGAACAGGGCCATCAAGGCGCTGCAAGTTACAGTTAACAACGAAAGTTAAGTTATCTAGATTTTCGCGTGATGCCAGACCAATCGCACCCAAGGTATCGACTTCATCGACTTCACCATCGCCAAGGAATGCCCAAACGTTTTGCTGGCTCGTATCTTTAATTCCACGGTTATGTAGGTAACGATTAAAGCGCGCTTGATAAATTGCATTGATCGGTCCGATACCCATTGAAACTGTTGGGAACTGCCAGAACTCAGGCATCAAACGTGGGTGTGGATAAGAGGAAAGTCCGCCACCCTTATGTGAAAGTTCCTGACGGAAACCATCTAATTGGTGTTCGCTTAAGCGACCTTCCATAAATGCGCGTGCATACATTCCGGGAGATGCGTGTCCCTGGAAGAAGATTTGATCTCCGCCACCTGGGTGATCTTGTCCGCGGAAGAAGTGGTTGAAACCAACTTCATAAAGTGCAGCAGATGATGCGTAAGTAGAGATGTGTCCACCGACTCCGATGCCCGGGCGCTGTGCGCGGTGCACCAACATCGCAGCGTTCCAGCGAATGTATGCACGGATGCGGCGTTCAATCGCTTCATCGCCAGGAAATGCTGGTTCGTTTTCAGGAGTAATGGTGTTGATGTAATCGGTATTACGAAGGGCGGCAACGCCGATATTTTTTTCATGTGCGCGCTGTAGCAACTTCAAGATTAGGTAACGAGCGCGGACAGGGCCTGCGCCATTGAGCGCGGCATCGAAGGAGGCTTGCCATTCGGCGGTCTCACTTGGATCGATATCTACTAGTTGGTCGATGATCTGGTCTGGGACGCCGAAGTTCTCGCTCATGGGCTTATTCTCGCGCTTACGCGGTAGTAGAGCAAAATCCGACCACTTTCTGTCTCAGAAAGGCGCCGATAAATGGGCTACCCGAAACCCTTGTCAAAGCGCTCGCAATTCGGTGGACTTATCCCGTGGCAAAGGGGATGGGATTTGCTCAAGGAGAGATCGTCCTTGAAGTTGGCTATGACTCTGATTGCGATGACGCACTTCGCAAAGAGATCGCTGCCACAGTTGGTACCAAGTTTCTAGAAGGATCTGCAACTGAAGTCGTCGACGCAGTAATTCTCTGGTGGCGCGATGGTGATGGCGATCTCGTCGATGAATTAA
>JBIIRS010000120.1:0-3530 GCA_044341425.1 Candidatus Planktophila sp.
CAATAGTTGTTTTAGTTTCAGCAGTTATCTGTCTGCCTGCTGCATATGCTGCAGCGCGCTATAACTACATCGGCCGTCGTGTATTTCTCATCGGTATGTTTGCCGCCAACTCATTTCCAAAGTTGGGTCTCTTCGCATCGATTGCCACGCTCTTCTACACACTTAACTTAATGGGCACGATGGTTGGCGTGATCATCATCCAGTTACTTGGCACAATCATTTATATGACCTGGATTCCTGCGGCAGCTTTTGCAGCTGTTCCAAAGAACTTAGAAGAAGCTGCGCGTGATGCCGGCGCCTCTAAATTCCGAGTCTTCCGCGGCATCACCTTACGTATGGCAGCTCCAGGAATTCTTGTAGCAATGGTTATGTCGTTTATTTCTGCCTTCGATGAAGCCCAAGGTACCTACCTCGTTGGATCTCCCGAGATCTTCACGATGCCAACTGAGATGTATTCATTGGTACTTACCTACCCAGTTCAAATCGCTGCGGTATTTTCGATCTTGCTTGCTGTTCCATCGGTAATTTTGATTGGTCTAGCGCGTAAGCAAATTATTGGTGGACAGTTAGCAGAAGGTTTCCAAATCAAGTGATCACTACGAAAGGCTTAAAATGAGTAACGCAACGCAAGGTCTAGAGCTAATTGGCTTAACCAAGATTCTTGGGGGACGCGTAATCATTGATAATCTCAATTTAACTGTTGAAAAAGGTGAGATGGTTTCACTACTTGGCCCATCAGGTTGCGGTAAGACAACAACGCTGCGCATGATCGCAGGCTTCTTAATCCCTGAAAAAGGCACCGTAAATCTGGCTGGAAAAGATGTCACCAAACTTGGTCCCGAAAAGCGTCCAAGTGCGATGGTTTTCCAGAACTACGCCCTCTGGCCACATATGACAGTCTTTAAGAACGTCGCCTACCCACTAAAGATTCGTAAGATGGGCAAGGCTGAAATCGAAAAGAGAGTTCACGAAGTTCTAACCGTAGTTAACTTGATGCACCATAAAGATTCACGACCAGGGCAGATCTCTGGTGGAGAACAACAGCGAGTGGCTCTAGCTCGTGCTTTGGTGCAAGAGCCAGATATTTTGCTTCTAGATGAACCACTTTCCAACCTTGACGCTAAATTGCGCGTAAAGGTTCGTGAAGATATCCGCGACTTGCAGCGTCGCCTAGGAATTACAACAGTTATCGTTACCCACGATCAAGATGAGGCGCTCTCTATTTCTGATCGCATTGCGGTAATGAACGATGGCCGTATCGAACAATTCAGCACGCCACAAGAACTTTATGATCAACCAGCAACTGAATATGTTGCCAACTTTATTGGTAGCTTAAATCGCATTGAAGGCGGTTACAGCGATGGCCAAGTAGTCCCAGGAAGCGAAGTCGTTGGTATTCGCCCCGAAGATGTTGCATTCTCAAAGACCCAAGTACCAGGAAGCTATCCAGCAACTGTCGAATTAATCGTGCCAAGAGGTCACTTCCATGAGGTTTATCTAAAGCGCGCTGATGCTTCTCTACGCGCCTTTATTTCTATTGATGTGCCGAAGGTCGGAGATACCGGTTTTGCTAAGGTAGCTAAAGCCTTGGTTTACAAGGATGGCAAGCTAGTTAGAACTGCTTAACTCATGCCTGATCTGCAATCTAAAACTTTTGCTTGCGCCCACCGTGGAGATTCCAGCCTTTTTCGCGAAAATACGATTGTCGCGATTCAAAGTGCAATCGATGCGGGCGCCGAGGTAGTTGAGATCGATGTTCGCATTACTCGCGACGGCAAGGTAATCGTTCTGCATGACTCAAACTTGGAACGCCTGTGGGGGATTACCAAAGAGAGCACCGAGATGGACTGGGAGCAGATATCTCAACTTGGTAATGGCCAAGATCGTATCCCGCTACTGATCGATGTCTTAAAGTTATTTGTAGGTAGCAAATCGATTTTGATGATCGATATGGAACAACCGGAGCCGGCGAAACCAACATATGAAGTTGTAGCCAGCGGCCCGCTTCCTGAAGAACAAATTTTCTGGTGCGGTAATTTCGAGGGAATGTGCACTATCCGATCGCTGTCGCCAAAGTCGCGAATCTGGATGCCGTGGGACAAGTTAGCTCTTCCTACAAAAGCCGAGACCGATATCTTGCATCCGGAATTTATCAATTTGCATTACTCGTTTGTCACGCAGAAGACTGTAAAAGCCCTGCACGAATCAGGATTTAAGGTTGCAGTCTGGACCGTTGATGACGAGGCCACCATGCGCTGGGCAGCAGCCATCGGCGTTGATTCAATTACCACTAACTACTTAACTAAATTGCAGAGCGTTATCGCCGAAAATCCAAAGATGGATACATCCGGACCGAAACAGATGAAGCTAGAAGATATTGATTTAGATCGCGCGATGGTTATCGCCCGAGATTTAGGCAAGTGGGCGATTATGGTCGCAAGCAATATGGATCCAGGAAAGATTGAGTTAAAGAAGAACGCCGCAGATATCGTTACCGAAATTGATGTAATGATCGAAGCCCATGTCCGTGAAGTTATTGCGGCAAACCTGCCTGGACATAACTTTGTCGGTGAAGAAATGGGCGGGGCATACCTTGCCGATACTCCTTCTTGGTATCTCGATCCAATTGATGGCACAACTAACTTCGCAAATCGTTTACCTTGGACATCATTCTGTTTTGGACTTGCACATAATCGTGATGTCTTAGTTGGCGTTGTTATAGATCCATGGCGTGATGAGTTGTATGAAGCGCAACGCGGTAAAGGCGCCAAGCGAAATGGCAAACCGCTAGTTATCGAAGATCAGACTGGTGTCGAAAACCCGTTGGCCTCACGAATTGTTTCAACAGAGCTTGCCGCTTACCAACCTTGGCCCGGCATGCTTGGCTTACTTGATGGACTTGCCGAGCAATATTGCACAATGCGCATCATGGGTTCTGGCACCTTAACGATCGTTGGCCCGGCACTGGCGCGCGGAGTTGGCGCAGTTGTGGGACATTTCAGTCCGATTGATCATTTGGCATCGCTCTTAATTGTTGCCGAAGCAGGTGGCGTGGTCTGGGATGAAGATGGAAAACAGAACTTATTTCCTGAAAAAGGTGGCGTAATGACCGCCACACAGGCGGCGGCAAAACCGCTTTATGAGATTTGGATGAAAGCCCTCAAAGCAGGGCGCTAGAATAAGAGTGTTGTTTTTCGGGGTCGATGTAATTTCGAACCGGCAGTTAAAGTCTGCGACCCGGTCATAGCCAATGACCGGTGGATTGGGTGTAATTCCCGAACCGACGGTTAAAGTCCGGATGAGAGAAAACCAACGTGTAGCTGTCGCACCCTTTGCGCAATTTACTTTGTTTCAAGGGGCTAATGCGTCGGCTGCCACTGCTTTTTCCACCCCGAGATGCGATACCAAATCTCGATAAAGGGTGTTGAAGATGAACCAAGTGATTAGTGC
Source organism: Candidatus Planktophila sp. (assembly GCA_044341425.1). GTDB lineage: Bacteria > Actinomycetota > Actinomycetes > Nanopelagicales > Nanopelagicaceae > Planktophila. The sequence goes on from JBIIRS010000120.1 coordinate 3,451, forward strand.
AGATGCTGCGATGGCTCGCGCCATCGAGTGTGCTCGCGCTGGCCTTGGTAAGACTTTCCCAAATCCAGTAGTTGGCGCAG
>JBIIRS010000021.1:0-12425 GCA_044341425.1 Candidatus Planktophila sp.
GGACCTCTTGAAAAATTAGTCAGCTCACTTACAAGAAATCGATAGGAGTATCAAAAATGGCATGGATTGCAGTCATCACCGCAGGGCTTCTTGAAGTGGGCTTTGCGACGATGCTTAAACTCTCCAACAACTTTACGAAAATTTGGCCGAGTATCGGATTCCTAGTTTTTGCATCGGGAAGCTTCTCCTTACTCGCGTGGTCACTCAAGGTTCTACCTATTGGAACCGCTTATGCGATTTGGACTGGAATAGGAGCAGCAGGAACGGCAATCTTGGGAATGGTGTTATTCAAGGACCCTGTGTCTATTGCTCGCATCTCAGCAATTGCATTCATCATTGCTGGGGTTATTCTCTTAAACTTCTCAAGCTCTAACCACTAACAAATTGGATTTGTTTTAGTTTGTAGTTGTTTGAGGGCAAAAGTGAGGGCAAGTGCCTTTTTTAGGCGTAAATGGAATGTGTCCGGCTTATAGGGCGACTCTTCTTTTATACTTAGTTCATGAAATTTGGCATCCACTCTGAGCAATATCAGAACAACTACTCCAAGGAAGAACAGCAAAAATTTTCCCAGGTATTCGGTGACTTGACTTCCGTGTTTGCAGCCAAAATGGCTGAAGGTTTTCATGCCTCAGATGAATCTGTTCAAGAACTCGTGAAGCAACATTATGAGTTTATTCTTCAGTTTTGGACTCCGAATAAGGAAGCGTACAAATCCCTAGCGATGACATACATCTTGCCATCTCCTTACAGGGACAGTTATGAAGAGGTTGCCAAAGGTCTAGGTAAATATCACTACGACGCTGTGTGTATTTGGGCAGACAAGAATCTCTGAAGCGATGTAATAGTTAGCAAATCTTTGTGGGCAAATATGTGGGATAGGTTCGATTTCAAGCGTGATTGAAAAGCCTCCGGCTTATAGGGCGACTCTTTTATAAAACAGTCTGTAGGAGTAACCTCCATTAATGAAGCAAAAATTAAGTAGGAACCCGCTTGTTTTTGCAATCGTACTTTTGTCCTTTGCGTGGAATGCATTTCTGCTGATTGGAGTTGTGCTCAATCTCGACTTTGTTCACACTCGTGCAGCAGGCGGGCAATTCACAGATTTTCCAATTGGTATCAGGGTTGTTTATGTGCTGCAACTAGCACTGGTCGCTTACCAAGTCTGGATATTTAAGTTGATTTTCCACGCTGATCCAGTTAGGCCGAATTGGATTCCTAAGCTCTTTTTCACACTTGGAATACTTGGGATTTTACTTAATGTCGCTTCCAGAAGTTCAAATGAGCGGTGGAACGTAATCCCTGCAGCCATCATTACTTGGTCTTTTTGGTACTACGGAGTCAAGAAGGAAAAATCCGGCTTATAGGGCGAAACTTCTTTAGCCGATCATCTTTCGTTCCAATTAAGGGTGATTTGCCTAGTCTTTGTATCAGTAATTGAGACTCGCAGCCTTTTCACTGGATTTGTTTTGATAGGGTCAAATCATTAAGCGTTAACTACGGGAGTGCAAAATGACTGAAAATTCAGGTAAGTGCCCAGTTGTCCATGGTTCAAATACCGAAAGTGGATCATCTAATGTCAATTGGTGGCCTAAGAATTTAAATCTAGATATTTTGCACCAGCACGATAGAAAAACTAACCCGCTCGGTGAAGATTACGATTATCACAAAGAGTTGAAGAGTTTAGATTTTGCAGCGCTTAAGAAAGATTTGCACGCGCTAATGACAGATAGCCAACCTTGGTGGCCAGCTGACTGGGGACATTACGGCGGATTGATGATTCGTATGTCTTGGCATGCAGCCGGAACTTACCGAACAACAGATGGACGTGGCGGTGGCGGAACCGGAAATCTTCGCTTTGCTCCACTTAACTCATTTCCAGATAACGTAAACCTTGATAAGGCCCGTCGCATTCTCTGGCCAATTAAGCAGAAGTACGGCAACAAAGTTAGCTGGGCAGATCTACTGGTTTTGGCCGGAACAATTGCTTACGAATCAATGGGACTAAAGACTTTTGGTTTCGGTTTTGGCCGTACAGATATTTGGCATCCAGAGAAAGATATTTACTGGGGCCCTGAGACTGAATTCCTTGCCCCAAGTGATGCGCGTTATAAAGATGTAAAAGATGCCAGCACCATGGAAAACCCATTGGCTGCGGTTCAAATGGGCTTGATCTATGTAAACCCTGAAGGCGTAAATGGAAAATCTGATCCATTGCTAACCGCACGGCATGTCCGTGAAACATTTGCGCGTATGGCGATGAATGATGAAGAAACCGTTGCACTTACAGCCGGCGGCCACACAGTTGGTAAAGCGCACGGAAACGGCGATGCTTCACGTCTTGGACCAAGTCCAGAAGGTGCAGAAATTCATGAAGCCGGTCTTGGCTGGATGAACCACACAACTCGCAGCATCGGCCGCGATACCGTTTCCAGTGGAATCGAAGGCGCATGGACTACACACCCAACTAAGTGGGATGCCGGTTACTTCGAACTTCTCTTTAAGTATGACTGGGAGCTAAAGAAGTCTCCAGCTGGTGCGCACCAATGGGAACCAATCAATATCGCTGAGGAAGATAAGCCTGTTGATGTGGAAGATCCATCAATTCGTTACAACCCAATGATGACCGATGCCGATATGGCGATGATCAAGGATCCAATTTATCTTGAAATCTCAAAGCGCTTCCATGCAGATCCTGCTTACTTCAGCGAAGTATTTGCACGCGCTTGGTTTAAATTAACTCACCGTGATCTCGGACCAAAGGTTAACTACTTAGGACCAGATGTTCCCAAGGAAGATTTAATCTGGCAAGATCCAATTCCAACAGGATCAACTTCTTATGATGTTGCAGCTGTTAAGGCAAAGATTGCGGCGACCGGAATTTCAGTTTCTGATCTAGTTGCAACTGCTTGGGATAGCGCTCGCACATTCCGCGGTTCCGATAAGCGCGGTGGCGCAAATGGTTCTCGTATTCGCCTTGCGCCACAGAAAGATTGGCAAGGAAACGAACCAGCGCGCTTGGGGAAGGTGCTTGCAGCACTTGAACCAATCGCTAAAGAATCAGGCGCAAGCATCGCGGATGTAATTGTTCTTGCTGGAAACGTAGGCGTGGAAGCTTCAGCAAAAGCTGCTGGGATTGAAGTTTCAGTTCCATTTGCACCAGGTCGTGGCGATGCAACTGCTGAGCAAACCGATGCGCACTCTTTCGCCCCACTTGAGCCAATTCATGATGGTTTCCGCAACTGGTTAAAGCAGGAGTACTCCGCTAAGCCTGAAGAACTACTTCTTGATCGCGCTCAACTTATGGGGCTAACCGCGCCAGAGATGACGGTGTTGATGGGTGGCATGCGTGCACTTGGAACAAACTACGGTGGAACCAAGCACGGTGTGTTTACAGAAAAAGTTGGAACTCTTAATACCGACTTCTTTAGCGTGCTAACCAGCATGACCTATATCTGGGAGCCAGCTGGTGAAAACCTTTATAACTTGCGCAACAGAACAACTGGCGAAGTTAAATTCACTGCAACTCGCGCTGATTTGGTCTTCGGATCTAACTCAATCTTGCGTGCATATGCAGAGGTTTATGCCCAAAGCGATGGCCAGGCAAAGTTTGTTAAGGACTTTGTCAGCGCCTGGACAAAGGTGATGAACGCAGATCGCTTCGACCTAAAAGGATAATTTACTTATCCGGATTAGGGACAGTTACATCTCGAACAAAAGCTTCGAGATCGTTTACTGATTGCAGGAAGCCGCGCAAAGTGCGAAGAGTTGCTCCGAAGTTTGTGAACTCTTCTACCTTTAAACCGTCAACGTCATACATCTTGTTGAACTCGGGCAGAGTCTGAAGCGTCTTTAGAATCGTTGGGTCAACAGGCTCTTCGATGCTATTTAGATTCGGAACGAGCCCAGCTTTGTTGATCTTTACCTGCCACGCATATGGTGGTGAGATAACAGAGTCTCCACCAAGAATTTGGCTCCAATGCATGTGATTGCGAAATGCTGCAGAGAGCAAACGAGTGCGATAGCCACGCTCTTTATAAACCTGGTGTGCGTGTTTAAAGACTGCAACGCCAGCCCATTCCATAACGCCTGGATCGATCATCGCGCCAGATTTTTCAGCCGAAACCTTTACCCAGTCATCAACGCGACCGACCATGATTGTGCAGACTGGCCCCATCTGAGAAATATCCAGACCTTCTGCTTCGCGGCGCTTTAGACCACGCTCGATCGCTTCAGCAACTGCAATGGTTTGTGCAACTGAGAATGAAACGGTTGCATTCAAACTAACACCTTGGTAAGTCGCTTCTTCAAATGCGCTAATTGCTTCGCTGGTTACAGGAATCTTTACAATGATGTTCTTTGCAAGTTTTGAAAAAGCCACCGCTTGATCTGTCAGCGCTTTGGCATCACGAAAGTTTCGTGGGTCAGTTTGAATTGATAGACGGCCATTGCGGCCATTCTGCTTTTCAAATTCTGCTTCAAATATCTTTGCAGCGTTTATAGAAAGCTCTTCCACCATCGCCCAACCAATTTGGTCATCTGTCGCAGATGGATGGTTCTTGGCATATTCCTTAATGCGACCTACCCAATATTCTTTATCAGCTTTAATGGCGCTTAGCGCAATAACTGGGTTACAGGTTGCTCCGACAATTCCCCAAGTCAGTGCATCTTTTAGCTCTTTTGGATCTGCTGAATCGTTCCAAAGTACTGTCTTGGAATTCTCTTTCATATAAAGAAATGGCGATTGAGTCATATTTCTATCTTAGTAGATATCGCCTTTTTGCCATAAAGTTCTTTCCGTGAACTTCGAAATGCGCCCCTATAGGGCAGAAGAGTTTGAGCGCGCATGCCAGGTTCGGGGACTCAATACACCGGAAGCACAGAAGAGATTTAAAGATCGTTTCGCTAGTTCAGGAGATTGGGTCGATCACTACCTTCACTTCGCACTTGTTCAAAACGGAGTATTGATCGGTGATATTCAACTTCGCCACTGCGATAAATCCATGCCCGATGGATCTGGGCATATCGGTTTAGATATAGCGCCTGATGAGCGAGGCAAGGGCGCCGGAACCGCAGCACTTAATCTGGCATGGGCATGGGCTTTAGAAAATGGATTTCATCGCCTCGAAGGTTCTACTTCTGAGGAAAACATTGCAATGCAGAAAGCCTTCAAAAAAGCTGGTTGGGAATATGAAGGTCGATTAAAGAAATTGTTTGTACAAGATGGCGTCGCAATTGATTACCTGTCCTTTGCCAAAACTATTTAAATTGCAACCACTTTTTGCGCTCACTTTCTGAAAATTTCTCTATTGAATAGCGAAGCGCCGTTCTAGGCATTTCCGTGCAATGCTCCTTTAGAAAAACTCTAAGCAGTCCCGGATCTCGTTTACCCATTTCGCGTAAGAGCCAACCAACTGCTTTATGCATTAAATCGTGTTTATCTCCAAGATGGCGCTCTGCCATTTCGTAAGTTGGCTCAAGCTCGCCTGCACGAAGAAAGGCAAAGGTAAAAACCACAGATGTACGTCTTTCCCACAACGATTTACTCTTTGCTAACTTGCTTAGAACTGCCATCGGATCTTCTAACTCGAGTAGATACTCTCCTAAAGTCGGTGCGGTTACATCGACTAGATCCCAATTGTTGATGTTTCCTGCCTTAAGTTCCTTGATGTAAAAATTAAAGAGCCTTTTCTTATCGTTTACATCCCTAGATCTCTTAAATTGATTTGTCAGGATAATCAACCCACAGAGACGAACTTCGTGAATATCTGAATCCGTAAGTTTTGCAATTTCGTTAAGTGGTAGATCTTTGTAACGTGCAGCGACTTTACGAGTTTGCGGAACAACTACGCCAATAAAAAGATCGCCTTCAGCGTAGTCTCCGGGGCCCGTCTTAAAGAAACGTTGCAACTCAGCCGCTTTTCCAACAGAAGCAAGGGCTTTGAGATCTGCAATTGCCTGTTTCGCGCTCATATCTAGATTCTATTCGCTATTCTTTTGTCTAAGAACTTTTGGCTTTACTAATTCGGTTATGGGGTAGCGATGTTTGAGGCGATTTTTCTCGGCGCGCTCCAAGGGCTAACCGAATTTCTCCCGATTTCATCTAGCGCACATATTCGTATCGCAGGCGAGCTATTTGGAACTAACTCGGATCCTGGCGCAACCTTCACCGCTATAACTCAAATCGGAACTGAGCTCGCCGTTCTTATCTATTTCCGCAGAGATATTGTTCGAATCCTCAGCGCATGGTTTAGCCAGATTTCGCGCAGAGAACTTCAGTCAACTGAGAAATCAGATGCACGTCTGGGTTGGTTGATTATTCTTGGCACGCTTCCGATAGTTGCCTTGGGATATTTCGGCCAAGAGATAATCAGGAATGATTTCCGATCCTTATGGCTAATCGCGACAACCTTGATTGTTTTCGGTGTAATTCTGGGAATTGCAGATAAATATGGCAAGACGGAACGCCAATTGCATCAATTAACTCCTATGCACGGCGTTTTATACGGCTTCGCGCAGTCACTTGCACTTATCCCTGGCGTCTCCCGTTCCGGTGCAACAATCGCAATGGGTCGATTCATGGGTTACAGCCGCGAAGCAGCGCTGCGCTATTCATTCTTGCTTGCACTACCTGCGGTTTTTGGAAGCGGGTTCTATGAGTTAAAGGGTGCACTTGGTGAAAGTTCAGCAGATCAAGTTTTTTCACTACCTGAAACTTTTGTCGCGACAGCCGTGGCTTTCGTAATCGGATACGCAGTGATCGCTTGGTTGTTAAAGTATGTGACCACTAAGAGCTTTGCACCCTTCATCATCTATAGAATTTGCCTAGGCTCACTTCTACTTCTTCTTCTTTCGCTAGGGGTCATCTCATGAGCGCTAATTGGTCGGGCACCGTAAATTTTCGAGATGCGCAAAGCATGGCGCCTACATCGCTCGATGAAATGCTGGAGATAATCTCGCAGTCTGCACGGGTGCGGGCACGTGGCAGCGCACATTGCTTTAATGACATTGCAGATACTTCTGCAACGGCGATCACTTTTGAGAACATGCCTTCAGATATTGAAATTAATAAAGAAAAGAGAACTGTAAGAGTTCCAGCCGGCATGAAGTACGGGGAGCTAGCAGTTGCTTTACACGATCGCGGCTGGGCGATACATAACATGGCTTCGCTGCCTCATATCTCTGTTGCCGGTGCGGTTGCAACAGCCACTCACGGTTCTGGCGTAGGAAACGGAAATCTTGCGACCGCAGTTGAAAGTCTTGAAATAGTCCTACCTGATGGATCGCTAAAGCGAATTTCTAAAGGAGATACGAACTTTGAAGGTTATGTAGTCGGCCTAGGTTTGACTGGCGTTGTAGTTAATCTAGATTTGGCCATTGAACCGACATTTAATATTGCACAAACTGTTTATCGCGGAATGTCTCGCGAAAGCTATGCCGCAAACTTAGATGAAATCATGAGCCTTGCTTATAGCGTTAGTTACTTCACTACCTGGGCTGCCGCAGGTGGGGGAGAAGTCTGGGCAAAGTTTAAAACCGGAACAACTGCTCCAACCGAATTATTTGAAGCATATCCAGCAACATCTAATCGCCATCCTTTGCCTGGTTTGAATCCAGAACCTTGCACCGAACAGATGGCGGTAAGCGGACCCTGGCATTTACGTTTGCCGCATTTCAAAATGGAGTTCACTCCAAGTGCTGGCGATGAAATTCAGAGCGAGTTCTTTGTCGCGCGTAAAGATGCACCAGCGGCGATAGCAGCACTTGAGAAAATTGCGCCACAGATAAATGAGATTCTCTGGGTAACCGAGATCCGCGCCATTGCAGCAGATGATCTCTGGATGAGCCCGCACTATCAGCGTGATTCAATTGGAATTCACTTCACCTGGAAGAAAGTCGACGCAGTTTATGAAATGGTTAAAGTTGTCGAAGCAACGCTTGCGCCATTTGGCTATCGCCCACACTTGGGTAAGGTTTTTTCGGCTAGCCCTGATTACTTTAAATCGGTTATGCCGAAGTTCGATGACTTCAAGAAGCTCGTAACGGAAATAGATCCGACCAATAAATTTGGTAATGAGTTCACTAATCGGCTGATCGGCCGTTAGATTTCGAGCTTGTAGCCCAAACCTCGGATCGTGTGAATGATCTTGGGATTTGCAGGATCTTCCTCGATCTTCGCGCGTAAGCGCTTGATGTGTACATCTAAGGTCTTGGTATCGCCGAAGTAATCATTACCCCAGACGCGATCAATTAACTGGCTACGAGTCAGAACTCTGCCTCTATTGCGCATTAGAAACTCAAGAAGCTCAAACTCTTTCAGAGGGAATGTGACCGCTACTGAATTAACTGTTACTTGGTGCTTATCTATATCCATTCGAACTGAACCGGCGGTTAAGAGCACGCCTTCTTCTAGCCCGGCGTTATCACCAGAGTTACGGCGCATTACCGCTTTCATTCGCGCCAGCAATTCTCGCGAAGAGTATGGCTTTGTTACATAGTCATCGGCGCCTAGTTCTAGCCCAACGACTTTATCGATCTCAGAATCTTTCGCGGTCAACATAATTATCGGTACTTGTGACGTTGAGCGAATTACTCGACAGACTTCAGTTCCCGAAACTTCAGGGATCATCAGATCCAAAAGAATTAAATCAGGGTTAAAGGTTTGAAAGCGCTCGATAGCTTCGGCGCCATTTACCGCTACTTCGACTTCATAGCTCTCTTTCTTAAGGAGGTAAGCAAGTGCATCAGAGAAGGAAACTTCATCTTCGACAATCAGTATCTTGTTCATGCTTCATCCTCTTTAATTGATTGAATTGGAAGCCGGATTGAGAACGTGCTTCCCACATTCTCTGCACTCCAGACCGAAATTTCTCCACCGTGCTTTGAAATGATGTGTTTAACAATTGATAACCCCAAACCGGTTCCACCGGTCTCGCGTGATCGAGCAGGATCTACACGATAGAAACGTTCAAAAATTCTTTCAATTTCAGCATCGGCAATACCAATTCCTTGATCAGCCACTGAAATCGTCACGATATCTTTATCGATACTTGTACTCACCGAAACCTGTGTATTTGGTGGTGAGTAATTAACTGCATTCTCAATCAAGTTATGAACCGCCATAGTTAGCTGCTCGCGGTCTCCCAAAACTCGGCTATCAATGCCCTCTGCAAATGTTAGTGAAATTGTTCGGGAATCAGCGGTGGTTCGACATTGATCTAAAGCCTCTTTGAGCAAGTCATTAACCGAAAGCGATTGCGCCTCTTGTAGTGGATCAGAATCTTGAACGCGGGAGAGTTGAATAATCTCTTGCACCAAATCAGTTAAACGTTTTGCCTCAATTTGCATTCGGCTAGCAAATTTAGTTACCGCTTCTGAATCATCTTTGGCGCCCAGCACCGCTTCACTAAGTAAAGAGAGCGCGCCAATAGGCGTCTTTAGCTCATGTGAAATATTTGCAACAAAGTCTCTTCGAACTTCATGTACACGTTGTGCTTCGCTTTCATCACGAAGCAGGACAAGGACTAAGTTGTCTTCGGAAAGTGGAATCACATTTACGGTGATCTCGCGCTTTCCTTCACCAATTGGTCCGCGTGCAATGTCAACGGTGCCGGTCTGCTTTAAATTTGTGCGGCGAACAACGCGTATCGAGGCCAATAGCTCTTCGCTTTGAATCCGGCCATCTTTCAAAACTCCAAGATTTTCCGCTTCGTCATTGGCATAAACGGGGATCTCACCTGGGGCGAGAATAAGGCTGGCGCCATCGAGTTGGCTTAGGGTTCTAAGCAACAATTCAGGCAGTTCACGCCCGTCACGCTCAGCCAAACTCTTCTCTCGGCGCCACATAGCCCAAACTCTATAGCCCCATAGCAAGCCAATCGAAGCAGTTCACCTTGCGTTAACCATCTCTTGGGCAGCCGTTAATCCCTTGCGCCTAGCGTGCGCACCATGCCTTTAATTAGATCTACATTCCAAGACGAACTAGATGGCGTCTCCCAAACTCTCTTCGACCTAAGCGTGTTGGTTTCAGACTCAATGGCAAAGGCAACTCGCGCCATCATGAGCAAGAACCTTCAGCTTGCCGAAGAAGTCATTTCTTTTGACGAGAATATTGACACCATCCAGCATGATTTAGATGCGCGAATCATCGACATCATCGCTCGCCAACAACCAGTGGCCTCAGACCTTCGCGCACTTGTTACCGCACTTCGTATGTCAGCAGACCTTGAGCGCATGGGAGATCTTGCACACCACGTTGCAAAAATTGTTCGCCTGCGCCATCCAGAACCGGCAGTTCCAGATGCCGTAGTGCATTTGGTAGAAGCAATGGGTGTTGCAGCAGAGAAGATTGCAACTAAAACCGGAGTAGTGATTTCAACTCGCGACACTGTGATGGCCGCCCAGGTTGAAAAAGATGATGACGAAATGGACTTACTCCATCGCCAATTGATTTCAGCGCTTATCTCTCCATCTTGGGAACACGGAGTAGAAACTGCTATTGATTTAACTTTGCTTGGCCGTTACTACGAGAGATATGCAGATCATGCGGTTTCAGTTTCACGTCGCGTAATCTTTTTGGTAACTGGAAAGTTTGCCTAAAGTGTCACAAACAAAAACGATTCCAAGTCCACGAGAACTTTCTACCGAACCCCGTCGTTCGGATAAGGTATTTCGCGGAGTTGTTACCAGCGGAGGGCTTTCTTCGCTAGTAATTTTGGGGTTGATCGCGCTCTTCTTGTTCTATCGCGGGTATGAAGTCTTGCGCGAAGAAGGCTTGAGTTTTATAACAAGTGCAGATTGGTCCATCACACTCGATGAGTCTGCCAACGTTGTCGAAAGTAATTTTGGTCTTTCGGCAATGCTCGTTGGCACAATTCTCTGTGCACTAGTTGCCGTTGTTATTGCAGTGCCAATCTCGGTGTTATCAGCGCTATTCTTGAATTTTTACGCACCACAGTGGATGAAGAAGATCTTAGTTGCGGTTATCGACATGATGGCTGCTTTCCCTTCAATCCTCTTCGGTATCTGGGGCTTCTTGGTTCTAATGCCTAGCGTTGAGTACTGGGGCAAGTTGATCAATAAGTACTTAGGCTGGATTCCGATCTTTCAGGTCGAACCTTACTTTTTCTCACGCTCACCATTTGTTGCAGGAGTAGTTCTTGCAATCATGATCATCCCGATCATCACATCAGTTTCACGCGAAATATTTGCCCAAGCACCGCTTGATCGCATCCAAGCAGCCTTTGCTCTTGGCGCAACTCGCTGGACCATGATTAAGGCAGTTGTAATTCCACATGGTCGTAGCGGTGTAGTTGGTGGAGCGATGCTCGGCCTGGGTCGCGCAATGGGAGAAACTGTCGCCGTATTTACAGTGCTAAATATTGTCTTCCAGGTTAACTGGTATGTATTGCTTGGTGCAGGTGGAAACGTTGCATCGCTAATTATTCTTAAGTTCAACGAAGCAAGTGAGTATGAAATTAAAGCTCTGATGGCTGCTGGCTTAGTGCTCTTCTTCCTTACCCTCTCAGTAAACGCAGTCGCAAATGTGATTGTTAAGCGAACAGGAAAGTCCGGACGATGAGCGCCGTTGCTACTCCACAGAAGCCTTGGGCGAAGAAGCCGGCTGATCGTATTCGCGAGATCTCATTTCTTATCGGCTCGGTAGCTTTCTCATACGGATTTGTTGCCGCAACAGAGATGAAAGGAAAGTTGGCCTACGGTTTTATCTTCTTCGTGGCGTATGCAGTGCTTTCATCCACTTACTCATTTCTTACCAGAGGTGCACCAGCTGCAAAAGATGCTTTTGTTAGAACACTTGTTGCCTTGGGCGCGGTCTTAACAATTATTCCAATTGGGAGCATTCTCTTTACCGTGATTCAAAAAGGCTTGCCAGGCCTGCATTTCGGGTTGCTTAGCAATGACATGTCTATGGCAACTTCGACTGATCCAATCGCCACTGGTGGCGTCTTGCACGCAATCACTGGAACGCTAACTTTGGTTGCACTCGCCTTAGTCATGAGCGTTCCGCTTGGAATTTTGACAGCGCTTTATCTAACTGAAATAAAAGGTAAATTTGCTGGACCAATTCGATTCTTGGTGCAAGCGATGTCAGGTGTACCTTCAATTGTTGCTGGCCTCTTTATTCTCTCGGCCATTCTCTATCCAATTACAAAAGGCTTTTCTGCGCTGATGGGCGCTTTAGCGCTGACCATCTTGATGATCCCAACAATTGCTCGAACATCTGAAGAAGTTTTATTGCTTATTCCAAATGATCTCCGTGAAGCTGGAACGGCTCTTGGTGGAACACAATGGCGCACAGTTGCAATGATCGTTCTTCCCGCAGCGCGAAGCGGATTGATGACTGCAGTAATTCTGGGCGTCGCTCGTATCGCAGGCGAAACCGCCCCACTCTTGTTGTTAACAGGTGG
>JBIIRS010000168.1:0-12419 GCA_044341425.1 Candidatus Planktophila sp.
GTCAACGGTTGCCATGAAGCGTACAAAATTTGCAAACGATCAATTGCAAGATCCGCTAACGGTATTGGCGCACACTGAATCAGGTGTCTTGATGACTGTAGATATCGCAGCCAACAGCACTTACGGATACGAAGTTCGCATGGAAGCTCTGATGGAAAATGGATCTCTTGAGATCGATAACCTCGGTGGAGTTTCAATTTCTTACGATTTTAATTTGCCACCACGTACACATGGCAAGTTGTATGAAAACTGGATGGGCCGTTTCGAACAGGCCTATATCAATGAGCTAACCGCATGGGTTGGATCAATTAAGTCCGGTGTGCGCCACCCAGATCTTGCGACAGCAAATGATGGTCTTGCCTCATCAATTGCTTGCGAACTTGGCGTTGCTTCGCTTAAATAATTAAGAGCAGTTTATGACTGCTGCTGCATAGACCAGAGCGTCCAAATATGTGTGCGCACTGTTAGTGGCTGACGCATAATTTGTACGATCTGGAACGCAACATCGTCTGGACGTAAGTAACTAGCAAGTTTTGGTTCACCTGCTGTACGCCCGGCCTCAATTGCAAATTGTGTATCTGTGCCCGCAGGACATACCAACGCTACGCGCACTCCCTTTTCGCGAAGTTCGCGATCTAGGCCGCCTGCAAAACCAACTTGTGCATGCTTTGTTCCAGCATAGATTGATTCATCTCCGCCGCCACGAAATCCTGCAACGGATGAAACCATGATGATATCGCCAGCTTTTTTAGCGAGCATTGTTGGAAGAGTTGCTCGAACAATGTGGACGCTTGCTTCGTAATTTGTGCGCATCATGCGATTTACTTCATCGTCGCTGTAATCAAGAACAGATCCGTACATACCGATGCCTGCATTTGGCACTACGCAATCAATTGTTCCGAAGGTATCAATCGCCTTCTTTGCAACCGCGCGTGAAACATCTGGAATCGATGAATCCCCAGCTACATACGCTGCGTTATCCGCGCCAAGTGAGGCAACCATCTCTTGAAGTTTTGCTTCATTGCGTGCATTTAAAACTACCTTGCAACCCAATTCAACGAGTTGCTTTGCAGCTGCTGCACCGATTCCGGTTGTTGCACCAGTGATTACTACTACTGAACCTTTGATATCTCTTAGTTGATAAGTCATGCAGGAATACTAAGACAGGCTCCAACTAATTTCTAGAGGGCATCCATAACGGTAATGGTCTCGCCGAAGACATAGTTAGGGCCTATGGCCTGCCACGCCTTGCTGTTCTCGTTGACCATGTGGGCATCCCAAGATGGGCGATCGCTCCAGATCTCCCAAACATTTACTACATCTGATTTCTGGGTATCGCGATAGATCTCGATAAATTCGCAACCAGCCTCGGTACGAATAACGGCTATATGGCTCTTGAGTTTGGTGACAAACTCATCAAACTGGCCAGGCTTTACATTTACCTCTACAAATAAAAATACTTTGCTCATAAGCAGACCTTACCTAACTCATATGACTTATTCACTTAAACCACCCTGGCTGTTATTCTCCTATTTATGACTTATGACGTAAACAAGATTCGCTCTCATTTTCCTTCGCTTAACACGGGCCTTGCCTTCTTCGATGGTCCCGGCGGAAGCCAGGTTCCGGATGTAGTAGGAGCAGCTATTGCCGATGCAATTACCAAGCCAATTTCGAACCGAAATACAAATACCGAATCCGAAAAGAATGCTGAGGAAATCGTTCTTGGATTCCGCAGAGCCGTCGCTGATTTAATTGATGTCGATCCAAATGGCGTTGTGTATGGGCGCTCCTGGACACAGATAACTTATGACTTCTCGCGCACTCTCGCTAAAACTTGGAAAGCCGGCGATGAAGTTGTTGTTTCACGGCTAGATCACGATTCAAATGTCCGTCCATGGATTCAGGCCGCAGAAGCAGTTGGCGCAACCGTACGTTGGGCCGAATTTGATGTTGCAACTTCTGAGTTAACTGTGGCAGCAGTTGAAGCAGTTTTATCTAGCAAAACCAAACTCGTTGCAATCACAGGAGCCGGAAATACCATCGGTACTCGCCCTGATTTAAAGGCAATTGGTGCGGCAGTACATAAAGTTGGGGCGCTCTTCTATGTCGATGGCGTTCACTTAACTCCACACGCAGTAATCAGCGCAAAAGAGATCGGCGCAGATTTCTTTGGATTCTCTTTCTATAAATTATTGGGCCCACACTGCGCCGCGATTGCCGCAGCCCCTGAACTTCTAAAGACGCTAAATAATGACAAGTTGCTTCCATCGACAAGCAACGTTCCAGAGAAATTTGAATTCGGAACCCTGCCATACGAAATTATGGCTGGTGCAACCGCCGCCGTAGATTTCATTGCGGATATGGCGCCAGGTGGTGGCAAAACTAGACGCGAAAAGATTGTTAACTCTATGAACGCTCTTGAAGAGTACGAAGAAGAGTTGTTGGTCTACATGGAGAACGAAATCAAAGCTCTCCCTGGTGTCACGATGTATGGCCATGCCAAGCACCGCACCCCAACGCTCTACTTCTCATTCTCCAGTCATGTAAGTGCAGATATATACAAAGCCATGGTTGCTAAGAAAGTTAACGTACCTGCACATAACTTCTACGCACTCGAAGTCTCTAGAAAACTAGGACTTGGCGATGACGGGGCACTGCGTGCCGGACTTGCTCCATACTCAACCCGTGAAGATGTCGATCGCTTGGTCAGCGGCTTACGCGAAGTTTTAAGCGCTTAAATAAAGAAAAGCCTTCCGGTGTGAAAGGCACCGAAAGGCTCATCTCGTGCGCGCGAAGGGATTCGAACCCCTAACCTTCTGATCCGTAGTCAGATGCTCTATCCGTTGAGCTACGCACGCCAGACTGTGAATACTACAACCTTTTCAAATACCGCCCAAACTAAGTAATTCCTCGCGTGTAACCGCCTTACGACGAGGCTTACCTAAAGGCTCACCAGCCGCTATTTCTGCCGCGTTTATCGCCTCCCAATTTGCTTGAGAAATAATTTTATTGGCAGGCAATAACTCAGATATATCGCCGCTATTTTTTGCAGCTTTTAAATCTTCTAGTAACAACTTCATTACATCTGCGGCATCAGATTTATTTGTGCCTATAACACCTGACGGCCCACGCTTTGCCCAGCCAACGACGTACAGATTTTCGCTGACGCGGCCTTCGTTATTTACTACTTTTCCGCGCTCATATGGAATTCCGGGAATTCCCGCTGCTTCATAGCCAATCGCAGTAATTACTAGGCCGCATTTGATTGAAAAAGTTTCATCGCTGCCGGTCTTCTGGAATACAACTTCCTCTACTTTTCCGGATCCTTTAATTTCAACCGGTGTTGCCAAGAATTGAAACTTCATGGTGCGATCGTGGCCGGTTGCCTCTTTTTCAGATATTAGTAACATCGCATCTAAATTGCTCTTCGTCTCCTTCTCAATTTCAGATCCAGCTCGCACGATCGCGGCCTCGATATCCGACTTAGCCATCAAAACATTAGTGTGCTCTAGCTTTGGAAGTTCGCGAAGTTCAGGAGAAGTAAAGGCTGCATGCTCTGGTCCGCGACGTGCACTAATTACAACTTCACGGATTGCAGATGCTTTAAGAGCGTCAATCGCATGATCTGCAGTATCTGTTGTATCTAGCTCACTTGGTTCAAGTGCCAACATGCGCGCTACATCCATTGCAACATTGCCCGCACCAATTACAACTGCTGTCGAACCATTTAAATCAACGTTAAAGTCTGCAAAATCAGGATGCGCGTTATACCAAGGCACAAATTGGGCAGCAGAGATTGATCCCGGTAGATCTTCACCAGGGATGCCTAGCTTCTTACCAATTGACGAACCTGTGGCAATAACAACAGCGTCATACATCTCTTTTAACTGCTCGATCGAGATATCTGCGCCCAGCTCAACCCCACCAAATAAACGGAAGTTTCCAGCGGTAGCGATCTTTTCAAAGACCTTGGCCACAGTTTTAATCTTTGGATGATCAGGTGCAACGCCGCTGCGTACTAATCCCCATGGCGTCGGCAGGCGTTCGATCATGTCGATCGTAAATTGAAGTTCTTCTGTTTGCAGATTCTGCAGCGCTTGCGCAGCAAAGTAGCCGGCCGGACCTGCGCCAACGATCGCTACTTTGTATGCGGACATAGGTGGAGTCTATTGCAAAAAAATTAACTTCATCTGCTGATTTTGTCACTATCTACGTTGAAAAGAGCACCGCAAATCTCGCAAATTCCTTCAGCTATTTTCTCTTACAGCGATGCAGCTAGGTTCTCTAAGCGAATATTTTCGCCATGAAAATTCACTGCAAGTCCTTTAGCCGTTATTGATACGGATTTTACTTTTAGACCTTGCGGAACGGTGAGGTCCCTTACGCTACGACTCTTAATCTGGTCCTGAATATCTACGGGCAGCGAAGATGCTGGAATGGGACTTCCCATAAACGAGATGCTTTTGATCTGAAAGAAGATCTTATTATCTGCATATTTTGGTACAAGCAATGCCTTACCAAGCCCGTCAGCGCCTACTGAAATCTGTATAGCGTTATCAACAATCTCAGCATCGTTGAACCCGGAATCTTTAAGCAGCTTAAATACAGGGATCGTGGTTGTGATATCCAATGAACCGATCTGCGTTGGCTTAGATTTACTTATATTTTTAGCAGAAATAGCGAGAGAGGTTTTTGTACTGCTTCCCTTTAAAAGGTATTCGTCAATGTTAATTTGGACTACTTTGATTGAATCTGACCTTAAATCACTTGGTATATCAAGTAGGGGAATTGAAGCGCTAATGCCCGAAGCGTTTGGTAGTTGCTGTTCGACTCGTGATGCAATTTTTGAAGAGATGACTTTTTCCGTAGTTATCGCGCCACCACCAAGAAGTATTCCTATTCCTGCGATCGAAATGCGTGCTACTGATTTCTGTCTCATTTGAGGGAGGGTAGTAAGGGAATATGTGAAAACGCTGAAAATGGAGCAGGAAAGAAATCAGAGCGGAGTTGTCCAAGCCAGTGAACGTCAGTTAGTTGTGATGGGTTCCGCGTAAAGGTAAAACTGAGCGGAGACGAGGAGATTTGAACTCCTGAAGGGTTTTACCCCTTACCTCGTTAGCAGTGAGGCGCGCACCCAGTCCTCTTCAGTATCAATATCTTGAACGCGCCACCTCGGAATCACTACCCCAATAGAATTATGTAGAAGCGCTTTTCCTTTTATCCAAGTGTGCGCCTTATAGAGGTACCACTGCCCTGCATCATGAAAGGTTTCAGTGGTGTCCTGAGACCTAACTTCAAGCTTGTCTGGATTTAGCATTTTCATCTTGAAGCTGTCGTCCAATGTCAAGGCTCTTTCAATGGGATAGGCATAGGTGCACACAGGATTCACATAAGAAATTTCTGTATTTTGCTGCAATATCGTAAACCCTGCGCGTAAATCTTGAATAGACAGGAACGGATTTACTGGGTAAGTACAACAAGCTACATCTTCATGAGAAATTGTGTAACCTGTTTCTTTTGCCCAAGCGTAAAGTGCATGTGCAACCGTAGGAACAGTTATGGCTTGGTCTGACGCTAAGTAATCTGGACGCATGATTACATATGTTGCGCCGTACTCAATTGCAACTTGAGCAATCTGTGGATCATCCGTGGTCACAATTATTTCTGAAAAAAGACAGCTTCTAAGGACACATTCTATTGTGGAGCCTAATGCAGGTGAACCAAGAAATGGCTTTATATTTTTTTCTCGGAATCCGCTTGCTACCTCCTCGCGCGGGCATCACTGCGAGTCTTTGGATTTCCTTGTTCATGTAATTCCTATTATTCCAACACATCAATAAGTTTTGGTATTAAATGATTTAGTATATTCTTCAAAACGTAATCATTTGTTTTTTCTCAAATTCTTCGTACATAATTCATAAATATAGCAACATATTTAGTTATGGTATGGTAAATCATGACAATAACAGTATCCCCTGGTGCCTTTATGATGCAACTGGCAGAAGAGCTTTGGCCACTAAATCGCAGTATTACAGGGGACGGTGTTCGAGCCACTCTAGATTGTCTAAAAAAACAAATACCAGCACTTGAAATTCATAGCATACAATCGGGTGAGCAAGTATTTGACTGGCAAGTGCCATTGGAATGGCATGTAACTGAAGCTTTTATAATTTGCCCGTCAGGGAAACGTATTTGTGATTTCATGTCAAACAATCTTCATTTGGTTGGTTATTCGATACCATTTGAGGGCAGTTTAAGCTTAGAAGAACTTCAAAGGCACCTTTATTCACTTGAATCTCAACCCGATGCAATTCCATATGTTACAAGTTATTACAAAGAAATTTGGGGGTTTTGTATATCACAGAGAGAAAGGGATACTTTAGAGTCGGGAATTTACCAAATAGTTATTAGGTCTCGTCTGTTTAGGGGTGATTTGAACTATGGAGAATTAGTCATTCCAGGTAAGTCAAATCGAGAAATATTTTTTTCTACATATATTTGCCACCCATCTATGGCAAATAATGAACTGAGTGGACCAGTTCTCGGAATTAGTCTCGCGAAGCTATTAAGTAATCGTCAACGTCACTACACATATAGATTCATCTTCATACCAGAAACAATTGGGGCATTAACCTACCTTTCAAGAAATTTAGAAATACTAAAGCTTAGAATGCTTGCAGGGTATGTTTTAACTTGTGTAGGAGATGAGAGGGCCTACTCATTTTTACCAAGTCGAATAGGCAACACAGTTGCCGACAGAACCGCATTGGAGATACTCAAAGAAGAGCAAATTATATTTAACCATTATTCATGGCAAGAACGTGGAAGCGATGAACGCCAATACTGTTCTCCTGGAGCTGATTTACCTGTTTGCTCAATAATGCGTTCCAAGTATGGTACTTACCCTGAATATCACACAAGTCTTGACACTCTAGGTCAAGTTGTGACTGAAAAAGGATTACAAGGTTCTTTTGATATCTATTCTAAAATAATAGAGCGTTTAGAATCGCAAAGATTTCCAAAAGCTCGGCAAATAGGAGAGCCAAATTTAGGGAAAAGAGGATTATGGCCTACTACATCAATAAAAGGAACATATGACGAGTATAAACCTTTGCTGGATGCTCTTTCTATTATGGATGGTAAGTTAGAAATTAATGAAATCTCGAACACTTTAAATATTGAGTTAAAACAGCTCTTAAATATTATAGACAAATTAGAGAAAGAGGGTTTAATTGAACAATAATTTAACTAAAAAAGAAATAGACCATTCTTTAAATCAACTTTCATTACATGATCGTGCCAATGGATTTGTTATTGGAGCTGGAAGTATTGGTTTAATTGCTGCATCTTATATGGCTCCCCAGTTGAATTCTGTAACAATTTTTGAATCCTCGTCTAAAATTGGTGGAGTCACTAAAGACTTAGAATACGGCCACGGGAATCTTTTTTTTGCAGGATGTCAATATTTGCAAATGGATTATCTACCTTCAGATTACGATTATAACAATCTTCAAATATTCGAGCATCGTTATTCGTCGATAACAGATATCGATGGTTTTTATTTGTTCAAAAAAGATTTTGCAGGTCCTGCTTTTCCTGATTCATGGTTTGAGTATAAAAAAATCAATTTAAGAAATGACCTTAATATTGCCACTTGTTCGCTTAAAACAAGGCTAAGTTACTATCCTCCAAATATTCAGAGTTTTCTTATCAATCTCTTTTCCATTGTTTATCCAGGTGAATCATTAGATATTTTTTCTTCCTCGAGTGCAGAGATACTTGGATTTGGCCGAGTTACGGCAATACATGAAGAAATAGCTCTGATGCGCATGAAGGAGCAAAGTATTATCATGGATCAATTGTATGGAGTCCCTCGCAATAGATTAGGCATTAAATTTGAAACAGTTGCCGTGCCAAAGTTAGGTTATTCAAACTTTTGGATTGATTTCTTAGAACAATTGAAGCAGAGATCTCAAATTATTTTAGAACTGGGCGTCAAGATCAGTAATATCCCAAGTGTATTAGATTTTCGGCTTGAAAGTACTAGAGTTAATCTCTGGACCGGGGATCCGAGATTTCCTGTTCGCAACTTTACACAATCTCGATTGGACTCGAAAACTTCTAAAAAGTATTTAACTGGCATTTCTATTACAAGCTTTACTGGACCAACAGTCCCATACTACATCAATGTTTTCAGCTTAAACTCAACTATAACAAGAGTTTATATATATCAGTTGTATGATGAATTAAAAATATCGCTAGAGTCTAGGGTTCCATATAAAAACATAAGTGAAATTGAAGAGGAAATTATGCCACTGCTCTCATCTGCTGGTATCACTGCACGTTTTCCTCAACAAGTTGTACAAAGCCATTTACTAAGGCAATATTTTCCAATTACGCACAGAGATACAAACTTGATTCACGAAACTGAAAAAATTATGTGTCATTCTGGGTGGGCTCAGTCTCGCATGTACCTATATCAGCGCTCCTCAAGACTAAATTATATCAAAAAAACATTGGCGGAGTTATGAGTGTTCAGACTGGCTAACTAAATTTGCTGTAAAATTTTCAAGGAAGGTTTTATGCCATGGTACTAATAGTAATGCTATTCAATTATTCAAATTAAGGAAATTCTATGACTTTTGAGATTGTTGAAGTTAGTAGTGAAACTGCTCTGGAGTTTTTCAAAGTCAACAGTTCTGGATCTGTGTTTCATCATCCTAAAGTTGCAGAAAGTTTAGGTAGTAAAATCGAATGGTGGCAAGTTAATAAAGGTTCAGAGCCATTTCAACTTTTTCCGGTTTCAATCAACAATCAGGGTGGTGTAGAGATTCCACCTTTTTCATATTACTTTGGACCCTATTGGTCAGACAGATTTAGTGGCCGGCCCATTTCAACTAGATTTTCGGATAGTCAAATTATATTCAAATTAATATTAGAACATCTTGCGCAACGATATACTCAATTTCAGTTTGAGTTAGGTTTGTCAGATACTGACGTCAGACCATTTATTTGGTGGAATCATGAAAAATGTATTCCTGAGTTGAAAGTTGTTCCAAGATACTCTGCGGTATTACCTGATTTACAAGTGACTGCACCCAGTCAAATTGAAAAAAATTTTCGGTCTTTGAGACGACGTGAGATACGAAGAGTCACAAATAGCAATAGATTTGTGCTTACCAATACAGTGGATTGGAGAGAAGTGGCGTCCGGATATTCCCAAACATTGTTAAGAAGTGGGTCTACTTTCAGTAGCGGATATATAAGTCAGTCCGTAGGAAAGCTTCAGGCCCTGGCTGATTCCGAGATGAGTCAAGGCATAGCATTTGTAGACCGAGAATCTGGGAGCCTGGCATCTTTTGTTTTTCTATTGCGAGCAAAAGGCGTTTCTAATTTAACACTTTCCTTCGTAAAGGATGATTTTAGAGAAAGTGGCCTAGGCGCTTATACAATGAGAGAAGCAATACTTACAGCCAAAAAATTAGGGGACACATCTTTTGACTTTAATGGTGCAAATAGTCCATTTCGGGGAGACGATAAGCATAGTTACGGTGCTGCACCAGCTCTTTATTTTCGCTTAGAATCTTCCATAGAAATGAAATAGAATTATCATAATAGTCCCACTAATGAGAACTCTTCAAAAATTTCCCCAGAGGGGTGCTCTGTTGTATGGCGTTTAATTTCAAGATTGCTAAAATCATTAAAAAGTTTGGTTAGCGTATCCATGTTAAAGAATGAAGTTAAGCCAACCTTAGCAAACACTCCATCTGTAAAATTATCAAAGGAACCATTAGATAAAAGTCTGCCTGATAAACGGTCGGTGTGATTTTCTCCAAAAAGTCCAAATGAATAAAGTTTACCGCTTTTATTTAGCACTCTTACAATTTCTTTTACGCAAGAAGGAATTAGGTTCAACGGTACTTGGGTTATTGCTGCTCTATCCAATACAAAATCAAAAAACCCATCATCAAAAGGAAGTTTTTGCATACTTGCCTCTTTCAGCTCGACTTTTAATCCTAGTTCTTTGAATCTTTTTTTTCCAAATGCAATAGCACTCTTTGAACTATCCACACCAAACACTTCATACCCTAGCGTTGCTAGAGCCCATAGATTGTTTCCGGCTCCACAGCCCACTTCAAGAATCCTTGGTGGCCTGGAATTATCCCAAAAATCTATTTCTTTATGAAATGCAGATACAACTTCTATATAAGGCCACTTATTCAATTGTTTACCAGCTGAATAAATATCTTTCTCCCAATCAACTGATCTTATTTCTTGACTCATTCGGTTATTCCTCTCCAAAACTTTAACTATAGTATTCAAAATGTTAGTTGCCTTATTAGCCTCTAAATTGTCAAGTTTTTAATATAATCGCTTCTGGTGCGCTCCGCCTCAAAGAGATAGACTAATAAATACTTTATCACAAGCAATGTGGTAAAAATGGCAATTACGGTGTGGAGAGAATCCTCTAACAGATTGGAGCACCAAAAATGCACATAACTTTTTTTAGCCCAAATATTGCTATAGTCCCCCATCTCTCTGCCGAAATGCGGCTTGCTAAAATCCTTGCTAAGAACAAGGAAAATTACATAGAATTTCTAACATGTGGTACTTTTTTTTCGAAAGATTGCACGGTATCACGATATCTCAATTTAAGCGAAAATAATTCGATAAAAGTCAACCCTCAAGCCTGCCTAGAATGCAAGAAAGTTACCAAAGCATCTCACATGAAGAAAAAATATGCATATAGCGATCTGAATCAGTATTTTACAAGTATAGAAAATAAGATATTTGAACAGTGCCAAGAAGCAATTTCCAACGACCCAATTAATTTCTCTTATAATGGCGTTCAATTAGGAAGAATTGCTGCTTATGAATTATTTCTTGAATTTAAAAAAAGTGATTTGGCTTTTAAAGATCATCAATTCAAAACATTGATCCATTTTGTTGAAAATGCACTGTGTACATACTTAGCGGCACTCAGATATCTTTCACTTGTTAAGCCAGATCGAGTTATCATTTTCAATGCACAGTATGGCGTGGGTTCATCATTTGCTCAGGCGGCTGAAGAGAAAGGTGTGAGAGTAGATGTACTGTCATTTTCCACCTTACTTTCTGACATGTTTCAATACATTAGACTTTGGGACTGGGCTACTTATAAAAATGTAAATCCTGCCCTATTAGAATGGAAAGCTGAGCAGCTGTCTCCTAATTACTTTCAAAAATTTCGTATAGACAGGAATATTCGATGGGCTAAAAAGGCAACATCAACATGGACTTATTCTGCTCCCTCTTCGGATTTAGATGTTAGAAAATTTTTTAATATTTCTTTTGACAAAAAAATAATCCTTGCGGTGCTCAACAGCCAGGATGAGCATTTTGCCTCAATAACTAGTGGTATTATGCCGAAATCTTTTGCAAGTGCAAAGGTATTCAAAAATCAAGAAGATTGGATTAGCAATCTTGCAGAGTATTTGAGTAAATTCAAGAATGTAGTTCTTATAGTTCGCCCTCACCCTCGTGAATTTCCCAATAAGCGAGAAAAAGTTACTGCAGAAAATGTAAAAAACCAGATTGATTTTTATAAATCTTTACCATCGCAAGTAATTGTTGACCACCCTAAATATCGAGTGCCAATAGAATCTTATTTTCCAGAAGTTATTGCCATCACAACTGGGTGGTCTTCTGTTGGGATAGACTGGCAGATTAGGGGAAAACTTTGTATAACTTACGATTCAGCCCTTCCAATGTACCCGCCAGAAACTCACTTAACTGGCACTTCCAAACAGGAATATTTTGTAAATATAGAAAAAGTAATCTTGGGATTAGTTGATAATCCTGATGACTACACTACAAATGCTGTGAGTTGGTACCTTTTTTCGAACTTCAAAGGTACTGCACGACTGGGATCCTCAATTTTTAACGAAATGTTTTTGAGTGAGCTGCTAAGAAAAACTAAGTTTCTTGGTTTGATTACTCGAGTGTTTCCAAATCTTCGATTATGGGTGGACTTACACTCCATCTCATTTTTTCCTAATAGAAAGAAAATTTCAGAGTACTTTTCTTCTAACAAGAAGAGTTTTCTTTCAGGTAGTTAAAAAATGTCTGGTGTAATCTGAGAATTTTTTCTAAACTTTGTTTAGGTGTAACGGCATTCTGTATTCGCTCTTTAAGATCATGGTCTGCGTCGGCGAGTCTTAACGCATCTCCAAATTGGCCGTAAAGGCAAAGAAGAAAAACTTGCCACTTTAAATTCCAGAGATCTTTGCGCAATTTCGCGATGATTTAAATTTGGTTAGAGTTAGCGAGCGGAGACGAGGAGATTTGAACTCCTGAAGGGTTTAACCCCTTACCTCGTTAGCAGTGAGGCGCACTCGACCGGGCTATGCGACGTCTCCAAGTACAGGTGTGAGTTT
>JBIIRS010000121.1:0-3479 GCA_044341425.1 Candidatus Planktophila sp.
GAATTCAAATACCCCCATTGGTCCGTTCCAGAAAACAGTTTTGCAAGAACGTATCGCCGTTGCAAAAGCCGCCGCAGAGTCTGGACCAATATCGAGCCCCATCTGATCAGCAGGAATTGCATCTGCGTTAACCAAAGTTGCAGGTGCATCGGATACAAAAGCTGGCGCTACCAAGATATCCGTTGGAAGAACTAACTTCACACCAGAATCTGCAGCTTGCTTGATCAAACCCTTAACAGTTTCGATCAAATCGGTTTCAACTAGAGATGTTCCGATCTCTTTTCCTTGTGCAGCGAGGAAGGTAAAGACCATTCCGCCGCCAATCGCCATGACATCTACCTTGCCGAGCAAGTTAGAGATAACACCGATCTTGTCTGAAACTTTCGCTCCCCCAAGTACAACGCCATATGGGCGCTCTGGGTTCTGGGTTAACTTCTTAAGGACTTCAACTTCTGCAGCAACAAGTGTTCCGGCAACGTGTGGCAACAACTTTGGAAGATCGAAGACTGAAGCATGCTTGCGGTGAACTGCGCCAAAGCCATCTCCGACATAAGCATCGGCAAGTGCTGCTAACTCTTTGGCAAGAACCTGCCGCTCTGTCTCATCTTTAGATGTTTCCGCAGCAGAGAAGCGAATATTTTCCAGCAACAAGATCTCGCCAGATTTGAGTGCGGCTGCTTTAGAAGTTACATCGCTACCGGTAACTGCGCCAGCAAATTGCACTGGTGCACCAAGTAGTTCAGATAAACGCTTGGCAACAGGCGCTAGCGAAAGTTCTGGTTTGGCTTCACCCTTTGGTCGACCCAGGTGCGCTGCGATTACGATGCTGGCACCGTTTGCGACAAGAGTTTTGATAGTCGGCAGCGAGGCGCGGATGCGTCCATCATCTGTGATCTCGCCGTTTTTCAACGGAACATTGAGATCGCAGCGAAGGAATACTCGCTTGCCGGCTACATCAAAGTTTTGAAGCGACATTAATTAAAGGTATTGGTTAGAGAGATTTGCCGACGAGGCCGACAAGATCAACGAGGCGGTTTGAGTAACCCCATTCGTTGTCATACCAACCAACGACCTTAACTTGGTTTCCGATTACCTTAGTTAGGCCAGAATCGAAGATACAAGATGAAGGATCGGTGACGATATCTGAAGAGACGATTGGATCTTCAGTGTAGGTAAGGAATCCCTTAAGTGCGCCGTTTGAGGCCGCCTTCATTGCAGCGTTGATCTCTGCTGCAGTTGCTTCCTTAGCAAGTTCAACTGTTAGATCTGTTGCAGAACCTGTTGGGACAGGAACACGCATTGCATAACCATCAAGTTTGCCCTTTAGCTCTGGCATGACTAATGAGATCGCCTTTGCAGCACCTGTCGATGTTGGGATCATATTTGTCGCTGCTGCACGTGAGCGGCGGAGATCCTTATGTGGGAAGTCAAGAATTACCTGATCGTTTGTGTAGGCGTGAATTGTTGTCATCAAGCCCTTAACGATGCCCCAGTTATCTTGCAGAACCTTAGCCATTGGAGCAAGGCAGTTAGTTGTACATGAAGCATTTGAAATAACGTTGTGGTTTGCTGGGTCGTACTTATCGTGGTTTACGCCCATAACGATTGTGATGTCTTCATCTGTTGCTGGTGCAGAGATGATTACCTTTTTGGCACCTGCGGTGATGTGCTTCTTAGCATCGGCTGCCTTTGTGAAGTGGCCGGTAGATTCGATGACGATATCTGCCTTAACTGATGCCCATGGAAGATTTGCTGGATCGCGGTCTGCGAAAACTTTAATTGTCTTGCCGCCAACGGTGATTGTGTCTTCTGTGTGGGTTACTTCAAGTCCTAGGCGACCCAAGATTGAGTCGTACTTTAGGAGGTGGGCCAAAGTAGCGTTATCGGTTAGGTCGTTGATACCTACGATATTGATATTTGGGTTGGTTAGCGCTGCGCGGAAGAAGTTACGACCGATACGTCCAAATCCATTAATTCCAACATTAATCACGTGAAAACCTCGCTCTAGAAAGTGTCAGGACCCGCTGCGGATCGAATTAAATTTCCCATCTGGATTTACGGCAAAAAAACTGCCACAACGCAGACTGCCACAACACTGGGGTCGTGGCTAACCTTACCAGCCGCGTGGAGTTACTTCTGCGTAGGACTAGTTGAGCAGGTCGGGCGATAGACCCGCTTCAGTATCAGGAATACCGAGTTCCGAGGCGCGTTTATCGGCCATGGCGAGTAATCGTCGAATACGTCCTGCGATCGCATCCTTTGTCATAGGCGGAGATGCCAAAGATCCAAGTTCCTCAAGGCTTGCCTGTCCGTGGCTGATGCGAAGTTCGCCCGCCTCTTTTAGATGATCAGGGATTTGTGGACCGAGAATTTCCATAGCGCGTTGTACGCGAGCAGCTGCTGCAACTGCGGCGCGTGCTGAACGACGCAGATTGGCATCATCAAAGTTTGCTAAACGATTTGCAGTAGCGCGAACTTCGCGACGCATGCGGCGTTCTTCCCAAGCAAGAACGCTTTCATGTGCGCCAAGGCGAGTAAGTAGAACTCCTATTGCATCACCATCACGAATAACAACGCGATCAACGCCGCGGACTTCACGCGCCTTTGCAGTGATTCCTAAGCGACGCGCTGCTCCAACTAACGCCAGCGCCGCTTCAGGTCCTGGACAAGTGATTTCAAGTGAAGATGAGCGACCAGGTTCAGTGAGGGAACCGTGTGCAATAAATGCACCGCGCCAGGCAGCTTCGGCATCGCAGATATTTGCAGCAACAACTTGTGGTGGAAGTCCGCGAACTGGGCGACCATTGCTATCGATCAAACCTGTCTGGCGCGCAAGGGCATCGCCGGCTTCGATAACGCGAACCACGTAACGAGACCCTTTGCGCAATCCACTAGGCGTAAGAACTGCGAGATCGCTGTCGTGGCCGTAGATATCTGCAATATCTTTCTTAAGGCGACGTGCGCTCTGTGAGGTATCTAGTTCAACTTCAATTACTACTTTTCCTGCTGCAATATGGAGGCCGCCAGCAAAACGCAGTAGTGAAGATACTTCGGCTTTGCGGCAGCAAGGTTTGGTTACTGAGAGACGGCTTAGCTCGTCTTTAACTGCTGCGGTCATTGCCATGGGCATATCCAAGCAGGGTTTAGCCCACTATGTGTGCGAAAAGTGAAGTTAATTTCTTAGGATCATGATGGACCAAGGAACGTTGGTCACGTAGATCGGCGATCAATAACTCTCCACCTGTACTTGAAAGATGGCGCTGAAGCTGATCCGATTCAGCGACAACGCTTTGATCTGCCACGATTAAATCAAAGCGAAGATCGGGGGCATAGGTGTGCAAGATCTCAATATGTTCTATCGCGGTATATCCGGCGTACTCCCCCGAATTGATGACTGGTCCGTTTTCAGTTGCTGAATCTAAATTAAGAATCAGTATTTTCTTAGCCTTCGCTGCAACTAGCGCATCGCGTTGTTGGGG
>JBIIRS010000122.1:0-3418 GCA_044341425.1 Candidatus Planktophila sp.
CTCTAGTCTCTAGCCTCTTATTGATTTTGACCGTGGTGATTAATCCCGCCGGGGTGGCTGGAACCCACCTGCATAAACACAAGCATAAATAATTGTTATAAAGCGGCGCCCTCGGGCGTGGGATCACCCCAACGCCTTCGGCGTTTCGTCGCCGCGCATTCACTTTACGTTCACATTCGGTTAAAGTGAAGCCGTTAAACCCAGTTCAGGGTTGACGGCAATGGGGATACCTCGTTTCTCCGTTGCATTCATTTAGTAGAGAAAGAGTGAATGTAGTGAGAAATCGTGCATCTCTGTCTAGATCACCGCGCAGATTAGTTACAACTGCCGCTGCTGTACTTGCTGGCGCGTTAGCGCTATCTGCAGTTCCAGCGCAAGGAGCTAGTACTCCTGGTGTTTCAGCCACTGAAATTGTCTTAGGTATGCAATTACCTCAGACCGGTCCAGCAAGTCCTGGCTATAACAAGGTAGATGACGCAATGCGCGCCTACTTTGATTATGTAAATTCCAAGGGCGGCGTTTACGGACGCAAAATAACTTTGGTCGTCAAAGACGACACATACAAGGCAGGTCTAACAGTTTCTACTGCATCTGCGCTGATCAACAAAGATAAAGTCTTTGCAATGGTCGGTAGCATCGGAACCCAGACACATATCTCTGTAATCAAAGATATTAACCGTCGTGGAATTCCTGATCTATTCGTAAACAGCGGATACAGCGGTTTCTACACAGACCCAAAGAAGTACCCAACTACCTTCGGTGGTCTCGGCACATACGTGGTTGAAGCCAAGATCCTTGGAAAGCACATCAAGGAAAACTTTGCTAAGAACACAGTCGGTATCGTTTATCAGACAGATGACTTCGGTCGTAACACTGTTGAAGGTCTTGCTACCGCAGGAGTAACTTTCACAGCAAAGAAGACAGCAGCAACATTTATCGCTGGTACTCAGGGTTCAGGCCTTGATGCTCAGATGCAGCAGCTAAAAGATAACAACGTAGACGTTGTAGTCGTTGGCGCAGTTGCTTCAGCATTCGCTGCTGCAGTCTCATCTGCTAACAAGATTGGCTACAAGCCAGCACAGTGGATCGTTATCTCAGTCGGTGCAGATGCGACGACTTTCCAGACAATTCTTGGCGCTCGCGGAATTGCTCCTGCAGTTTCAGCAGCACTACTTGCCGGAACCATCTCAGCATCACACGCTCCATCACCTGGAGAAGCCGATGATGAGTTCGTAAAGGCATTTAAGAAGATCAATGATGAATTCAATAAGGGTCCTGATAAGCGTTGGGATAACAACATTGTCCAGGGCATGAATATTGGTTACCTCATGACATCAGCTCTTCTTGGAGTTGGTAAGGATCTAACACGTCCAGGAATCATCAAGTACGTCGAATCAAATGCAGCGAAGCTTTCAAGTGCTGCACTTTCACCACTTGGTTACAGCACAAAGACCCACGAAGCCTTCACTGGTTTCTGGATCGGTAAGTACGATGCAGCAACAGTGTTGAAGCCAGTAGATGCAACTCGTAAAGTTTGGACAACAGACTCTGCAAAGGGCGCTGTAACCGAACTCAAGTACACACGTCCTGCAATTGCAGCCGATGCCCTACCAAAGGTTGGTTAATCACATGAAATCACTAACAATGCGTAAAGCAATCGCAACTCTTGGTGCAGCAACGCTTGCACTAACACTTAGCGTTGCGATTACACCTTCGGCAACTGCAGCAGCACCTGTTTGTGCAACTGCAGCAGGCGTTGAAACATGTAATGGAACGCTTGCAAATGGCGCTGCATACCGATTTATGGTGCCAACTAACTTCGCTGGAACAATGTTCTTCTGGGAGCACGGCTTCAAGCCAACCTACCCAGGTGTTTCAGCGGTCCCAACTGGTATCGAAGAAATGACACCTGCAAGCGCTACTACTAAAACTGATGTCACAAAAGAGATGCTGCGCGCCGGTTATGGCATCGCAGCATATGACGGCACTGTTAAGGGTATGCGTGGTTGGAACAACACCTTCCGCATCGAAATGCTCAAGGAAGTTATCGATACTGCGATGGCTAAGTACACAACCCGAATTACGAAAAAGGTTGTTTACGGCTCATCCCAAGCAGGAGCAATCATCACTCCATTCGTTGAAAAGTATCCAACTTATGCTGATTCAGTCGGCATCATGGCTGGACTTACACCTTCTCCTGCTGATGCACTTCAATCTGCATGCGACATCTTCTATCTCTTGAGCATCTTTGCTGACCCAACCATCAAGGGTTGCGCGGCGATGGGCGTTAAGGGAGTTCCTGGCCATATGGCATCAGTTGGCGAACTTCTCAAAGTAGTTGCACTTCTTACTGCTTGGGGAAAGAACCTCGGCGCACCAGGACTTGAATATCCAGCACCACTTAAGGGATCACCAATTCCACAACGTTCAGCGCTACTTCTAACTGGTCTTCTAACTGGAGTTCCAACAAAGAGCGCTCACATGGATGGAATTTCAACTAACGCAGTTATTGCTGAACACAGCATCAACGCAACAGTCGCAATCCTTGAAAACATGGGAGAAGCTATTGCAACCGGCACACTTGCTGGTCAATCAATCTCTGAACTCACAGGTCCTGGCTTCTACGACAATACAAAGACTGATTGGGCAGCACTGCTCGATGAGGGCGATGCCGGTCGTTACAACCTCGGACTTTCAGGTGATGAAGCGATCGCAGCAATGCTTGGAGTTCTAGCTGTTGTGCCACGCGTTACAGGTAACGCTGATGCGATCGCCAAGTTCAAGGCGCTCGATAAATCAACATTTGCCTCAACGCATCCTACGATTCTGCTTTCAAATGAAGCAGATCGCTTGGTATTCTCAGGTAACTCTGCACGCTATGTAGATAAGAAGCGTGCAGTTTACGAAGCAGCACTTGCAAAGTGGGAAGCAAGCAAGACTGGCAAGAAGCCAGTCTGGAACACACTTGCTCTCTATGCGATGACTCCAGAGACCTATACAAAGTTCACAGCAGCAGGATTGCCTGATCTGGCTGGAGCTCCATCACCATCTGGCGTCGGACACCAGTCGTTCACCACGGACCAGACAATGGCCTGGGTTCGTATGTTGGCTGTCTCTGCTAAATCAGGGAAGATCCCAACTGGCAAGTATGTTCAATACATCGCCAAGAAGGTTCCTTACCTAAACGATGATCTCGATTATCGTCCAACTGATCTGAAGTACAACTTCGGATAAATCTGAAGTACAAAAGGGCCCTGAGGAAACTCAGGGCCCTTTTGCATTCTCTACTTTTTATAACCAACTATCCTTCGTTAGTGAAGATTTCTACGGCGCAAGAGATGTTCGGCCTGGGCCAGCAACTTGGTTCTCAACTGCGCGCCGGTGATTTGATTCTTCTAAATGGCCCACTCGGCGCAGG
>JBIIRS010000123.1:0-3380 GCA_044341425.1 Candidatus Planktophila sp.
TTCCGAACCCGGAAGTTAAGCCTCTCAGCGTCGATGGTACTGCAAGGGTGACCTTGTGGGAGAGTAGAACGTCGCCGGACTTCTTTTATAAAAAGGGGCACTTTCACGAGTGCCCCTTTTTTATTTCCCAAAAAAATAAGGCTGTAGAATTATCTAAAATCTAAATAGAGGAGAACGAAATGGATGAAAGAGAACCACGCGCCAATTCTGGCCGTCCATTCAGCCGTCCCTCTTCCTCTGGTCGTCCGTCCTCAACTGGGCGCCCATCGAGCCGACCAAGTTCAGATCGTCCAAGTTCTAGCCGTCCCTCATCTTCATCATCAAGACCATCTGGTTCGAAACCAACTGGTCCAAATCGCGAACGTCGCCGTGAAGATCTTCCGGCTCGTGGTGGTTCATCCGATCGCGGAGGGGCAACTCGTCAGGTATCGCAGGGGCGTGAAGCCAGTGATCCACGCGGGTTTCGTCCAAAGCCGTTAGAACGCGATCAATCAAGACTTCGTCCAAGAATTTTCGAACCAGATATTCCAGAAGAGATTACTGGTGAAGAGTTAGAGAAGAGCGTTCGCGCAGAGTTGTTAAGTTTGTCCGCGGAGAATGCAAAAGTTGTGGCGCGCCATTTAGTTTCTATAAATATCCATATGGATTCAGATCCAGAACTTGCACATAAACATGGCATCGCGGCTGCACATCATGCTGGTCGTTTAGCTGTTGTCCGCGAAAGCGCTGGTTATGCCGCATATCGTGCGGGTTATTACGAGATTGCTCTAAAGGAACTTCGGGCAGCGCACCGAATTTCTGGTGATGTATCAATGTGGCCGGTAATGGCAGATTGCGAAAGGGGTCTGGGAAGGCCGCTAAAAGCCTTGAATTTGGCTGGTTCTGACGAGGTTAAGCGCCTTGCCAAGCCGGAAGAAATTGAAATGCGCATCGTTGCGTCAGGTGCGCGTCGTGATCTCGGCGAATTAGATGCCGCAGTTATCACACTGACATGTAAAGAGTTGAAGACCGAGAACGAAGAGTGGGCAGTTCGCCTTCGCTATGCATATGCCGATGCCCTTGAGGTTGCCGGTCGTAAAGCAGAAGCTCGCGAGTGGTTTAAGAAGTGTGCAGATATTGATCATGATGAATTCACTGACGCCGCAGAGCGCGCCCAGTAATTCACTTATCCACACCTAACCTCTAGTAACTCCTTTCCTGTCACAGCCTTAGTTCACTATCTCCTCCTTACGCATTCGCGTACTTTTTAGGCTAGGGAGCAAAAGATGGTGAAGAAAGTTGTTGAAGAAGAAGTTATCGATCACTCGCTAAATGATTTATTGTTACGCGGAAGAGTTTCTGCGGAGGCGACAACGAAGGAACTTCCGAGCGGTGACAAAGTTGTCGAGTTTCGTTTGATTGTTACTCGCACTGAACGCGAAGGCGTAGACACCTTGGATATCGCAGCCTGGAGCGCTAAGTCACGTAAAACAGCGCTAGCTCTTAAGGCAGATCAGTGGGTAGAGATTTCCGGCAGTATCCATCGCCGCTTCTGGCAGTCCCCAGGTGGTTTGGCATCTCGTTGGCAGGTCGAAGCGATCGAGATCTCTCGTCTTTAGGGCGTAAAAGGCCTACTTCTTGCTTATTGGATAGGCTAAGGACATGGCTAAATCCTCGAACGATCTCTTCTCAACGCTACGTACTTACATCTCAAAGGTGACTGAAGGAGAGAAATCTCCCGCAGAAGTTGCTGCTGCTCTAAATGGTTGGGCGCGCGAGAGCGCAGATGCCCTTAAATCTAAGATCCATGAAGAAGTCGAAGCTAGCGTTGCCAAGATGGGATTTGTAAAGCGTGATGAGTTCGATCGCTTAGCGGCACAAGTTGCTGCAATGAAGGGCGGAGCCTCAACTAAGAAGTCTGCTCCCAAGAAGGCTGCAACTAAGAAACCAGCTGCTAAGAAGGTCGCTCCAAAGAAGAAGGCGGTTAAAAAGTAATGTCTAACGACTTTAATAACGCGGAAGAGAACTCTCCTTCACTAGTAGAAGAGGTGAAGATCGAGCTCAGTGAGATCGATGCTGCCGACCTAACAGAACACGCTGCTCGTTTCGATGCGCTTCATGGAAAGTTGCAAGAAGCTCTCAACTCAATCGATGGTCTCTAAAGTTTCATTAGAAGTATTTAACACATTTAACAAAGGTATATGAGATGAAGACTCGCTTAGATGCTGAACTAGTTCGTCGCGAACTAGCGCGCTCACGCGAGCATGCGGCAGATCTAATCGAATCACGATCTGTCTTAGTCGGCGGGATCCCAGCAACGAAGCCAGCAACGCAGGTAGATGCTGAAACTTCGATAACAATTCAAGGCGACCGTGATGACTTTGTTTCTCGTGGCGGACATAAACTAGCGGGGGCTTTAGAAGTTTTTAAGGACGTTGTTGTTGAAGGAAAGAATTGTCTCGATGCGGGTGCCTCCACTGGTGGTTTCACCGATGTACTTCTGCGCCAAGGCGCAAAGTTGGTCGTTGCAGTAGATGTTGGCTATGGGCAATTGGCTTGGGAGCTTCGCCAAGATCCACGTGTGAAGATCCTAGATCGCACAAATATTCGCCATTTAACGGGGGATATGGTCGGTGAGGAAATCGATTTAGTTGTTGCAGATCTTTCTTTTATCTCACTCTCATTAGTTCTTCCTGCACTCGCTGCAGTCTCTAAGCCAAACGCGGATTTTGTGTTGATGGTTAAGCCGCAATTCGAAGTTGGTCGCGAGAAACTCGGCGCAGGGGGAGTAGTTCGAGATCCATCGCTCCGGAAAGCCGCAGTCTTGGATGTGGCTGAATCTGCCTACGATGTCGGACTTGGCACGATGGGAATTGCGGCATCTCCACTTCCTGGTCCTGCCGGCAATGTTGAATACTTCCTATGGTTACGTCGAGGTGCACCTGCGATCGATGAGAACGCTGTTGATAAAGCGATAGAGATGGGGCCTGCGTAATGTCACGTCACGCTATCTTCGTTGTAAATGCATCGCGTGCCGAAGCAGTTGCTGCAACAAAAGAGATCTCACAAATCCTTCTTAAAGATGGATTCACACTTTCAACTCCTTCAGAAATTTCGATCCTTGGAATTTCTCATCATCCAGCTGAAGATCTTCCAAAGGCGGAAGTTGTATTGGTTCTTGGGGGAGATGGCACTATCCTTCGCGGTTCAGAAATCGCGCGCCGCCAAGATATTCCAATTCTCGGCATCAACCTTGGCCATGTTGGATTTATGGCTGAAGTTGAAAAACCTTCGCTCTCTGAAATTGCAGCAAGCGTTATTGCCAAAGATTATGTAACTGAAAACCGTATGGTTTTAAAGTATTCGGTAGAACGAGCTGGAAAAGTTGTAGATACAGGTTG
>JBIIRS010000124.1:0-3373 GCA_044341425.1 Candidatus Planktophila sp.
CGAAAGAGTGAACCTTGAGCGTTCTTGAGCGCCATGAGTGCGCCATCAGATAACTTCCAATTCAACTCTTCAAACAAGAGTGCGATGCTGATCTGCAGATGACCCATGCAGAAATCTTTGGCAGCAGCTTCAGGAACGCCAAGATCAATAACCTTCTGCAAACCTTGAGTAATTACTTCGACGCAGCCGTTAATTAGAGTTTCGCTAAGTGCCGGCTCAAGAAGTGCCATCTGCTGAACGGTAATTCGGTGGCTTGCGCTAATTGGCGCAAACATTTCAGTTGCAATTGTTTCAACGAGATCTGCTTCTTCTTCAGTTCCCCAGGCAATTGCAAATACCAACGCTTGCGTTGCAAGTCCGCCGCCCCAGTAATCGCGACGCGCTGCTGGGTCTGTCTCGCCAAGCAAACTAAATACCGGCGGATGTGTTGGATGGCAGACGAAGCAACTGATATCTGCACGATGCTTAACACGATCTGCGGCGATTGCTGCAGGGTCAAGGAATAAAATCTTTGTACCAGGATCTAACTTCGGAACAACTTCATCAGAAATTTGCCGAACTAGCGCATCTGGGGTTGTAAAGATAACTACATCGGTTCCCTTGAGCGCATCATCTAATTCCATAACTGTATTACCGGCTTCGCGGATTCGCGCCTGACCAGCCTCAGATTTTTCTACGAAGCGAAGCTCGTACTTCTTTGTATCAAGAAGTGGCTGGGTAACACGATTACCCATTTTGCCGCCGGCGCCCAAGATCGTAATGACAGTCATGAAAACTCCTCGTATATTTCGTTATGTATTTTCTTAATTAACTTTTTCAACTCTAGCAGTAGCCATAACCCCTGCGGTAGGCTCTCCAAGTGCCAGATTTAACTAGCGATTTAAGTAATAAATATGTCATTGGCGTTGATTACGGAACGCTTTCTGGGCGCGCGCTATTAGTTCGCGTCTCTGATGGCGCCGAAATTGCAACAGCGGTTTATGAGTACCCACACGCTGTAATCGAGGAGAAACTCCCAACATCCGGTGCAAAGTTGCCACCTGATTGGGCGCTACAAGTTCCATCTGATTACGTTGATGTTTTAAAAGTTACAGTTCCTGCAGTCCTTAAGGAATCAGGGATCGATCCCAAATCGGTGATCGGGATAACCACAGATTTCACAGCGTGCACGGTTCTTCCCGTTAAGAGCGATGGAACCCCGCTCTGCGAACTTCCAGAATTTTCTAAGAACCCACACGCCTTCGTTAAATTATGGAAACATCATTCTGCGCAGCCACATGCCGATCGCATTAATGAACTTGCCCATGCGCGCAAAGAACCTTGGATCTCTCGTTACGGCGGGAAGATATCTTCTGAGTGGGAATTTGCTAAAGCGCTACAAGTTTTAGAAGAAGCACCTGAAATTTATCAAGCGATGGATAAATGGGTAGAAGCTGCCGATTGGATTATCTGGCAACTCTGCGGCAAGTATGTGCGCAATATCTGCACCGCGGGCTACAAAGGTATTTACCAAGATGGAAGATATCCAACCAAAGAATATTTAGCGGCACTTAATCCAAAGTTTGAAAACTTTATCGCGGAAAAATTAGAGCACGAGCTTGGCGCGCTAGGTGCAAGCGCTGGAATGTTAACCGCTGAGGCATCGAAATGGACTGGTCTTCCTGAAGGAATTGCAGTTGCGGTTGGTAACGTAGATGCACACGTAACTTCTGCCGCGGCAAACGCCGTTAACCCAGGACAGATGGTTGCGATCATGGGAACTTCAACCTGCCATGTAATGGTCTCTGAAAAATTCGCAGAAGTTCCGGGCATGTGCGGTGTAGTCGATGGCGGAATCATCGATGGCGCACTTGGTTACGAAGCGGGCCAATCAGGTGTCGGCGATATCTTCGGATGGTTTGCCAATAACTATGCACCGGCTGAATACACCGCAGCCGCCGCCGCAAAAGGCGTTGATATACATACCTATCTATCTCAACTAGCTAGCGCTCAACCAGTTGGCGCACACGGGCTAGTTGCCTTGGATTGGCAGAGCGGCAACCGCTCAACTCTGGTTGATCACCAACTATCTGGCTTGATTATGGGTTTAACTCTTTCAACCAAGCCGGAAGAAATTTATCGCGCAATCGTTGAGTCAACGGCATATGGTGCGCGCAAAATCGTGCAGACCTTTAACGAATCAGGTGTACCAGTTAAAGAATTTATCGCTGCTGGCGGACTAATTAAAAATAGTTTCGTAATGCAGATCTATGCAGACGTTTTGAATATGCCAATAACGATTATTAAATCTGCCCAGGGTCCGGCGCTTGGTTCGGCAATCCATGCAGCCGTTGCTGCGGGTGCCTATAAAGATGTACAAACAGCCGCAGCTGCGATGGGCGGAGTAGCGGATGAGCGTTATCAACCAAACCCAGCAAGCGCCAAGGTCTATAACGATCTTTACAATCACTACAACGAACTTTATGAAAGCTTCGGCCACAACGGCGCGATGCATTCACTTCGCGCGATCCGAGATCGTGCGCTCACATCTACGGAAGGAAAATGATGAGTTCCGATAAAGATTTGCGCGACAAAGTCTGCAAATTAAATATTGATCTACAACGTTACGGATTAGTTGCTTGGACTGCCGGCAATGTCTCTGAGCGCATGTCAGATGGCAAGCGTTTCATGATTAAACCAAGTGGAGTTAGTTACGAAGATCTGAAACCTTCACAGATGATTATTTGTGATCTTGATGGAAATGTTCTAGAAGGTGAACTTTCACCATCTAGTGATACCCACACCCACGCATATATCTATCGCCACATGAAAGATGTGGGCGGAGTTGTGCACACTCACTCTAATTACGCTGCTGCATGGAGCGCGGTTCACAGCGCAATTCCATGTGCCCTAACTGCAATGGCTGATGAGTTCGGTGGCGAAATTCCACTTGGTCCATTTGCGCTTATCGGCAACGATGCAATTGGCAAAGGTGTTGTTGAAACCCTTACGGGACACCGTTCTTCAGCAGTGATAATGAAGAACCATGGCGTATTTTCAATCGGTAAAGATGCAACAGCAGCTGTTAAATCTGCAGTGATGTGTGAAGATGTAGCGAAGACAACTTGGATTGCGAAATCACTCGGGACCTTGCAGTTAATTGATCAAGAGAGCGTCGATAAGTTGTTTGACCGCTATCAGAATATCTATGGCCAACGAGGGAAATAGGCGTAGCCAAATAAGAATTTCAGTTGTAGCAAGGGTTGTGGGAGAATTTTCCAATGGCTAATGATGAGCGCTTAACGCTATCCGTCGACTGCGGCGGGCTCTTTTTAAAGAGTTGCGTACTCGATGAGTCAGGCACGATGCACTCAAAGCCAAGTCGAATTGAAAC
>JBIIRS010000125.1:0-3338 GCA_044341425.1 Candidatus Planktophila sp.
TGCGATAAGTAACAATTGCAGGATCGAATTCAACACAAACCATCTCGGCATGTCTTGTCGCTCCTGTACAAACAGCTTCATAGCTCGGATTAGCAACTGTGCCACCCATATAACCAACGCTGGTATTGGTAACTCCATCGATCTTCCAATAACGCCTTTCAGCGCCCCAGAAACAGCCAGTTGCGAAATATGCGATCTCCATAGCGCGCATTCTTTCAGGTGATAGCGATTCCCGCTCAGTTAGGTAACCTAGGTCTACCTGCGCCCCCGTAGCTCAGGGGATAGAGCACCGCCCTCCGGAGGCGGGTGCACAGGTTCGAATCCTGTCGGGGGCACGCGACCTAAATCACCTCTCATTTACCAAATCTCTTTCCATTCATCCTTGTTTATCAACCTAGTAACAGGGAGAATTGGTTACTTACGCGAGAAGATTTTGAGCTCACTGTGTCTTGATCCGAATGCGTCTTGTTTTCACCGCTTTTATCAGAAGGAGATAAGTCATGGATTGGCGACATCAATCAGCATGCCGCGACGAAGATCCAGAGCTCTTCTTTCCCGTAGGCAATACCGGCCCCGCCCTCACTCAGATCGAAGAGGCGAAAAAAGTCTGCAACCGCTGCATCGTTAAAGATGCTTGTTTAGCTTGGGCGTTAGAGAGCGGACAAGATGCTGGAGTTTGGGGCGGCCTCTCTGAAGATGAGCGTCGTGCACTTAAACGTCGTGCTGCACGTAATCGTGCGCGCATGATGGAGCAGAACAACTCCATTTAATTTCAAATCCAGTTAGATTGAAATCTAGTTAGATTGGAAAGGTTAAACGCGCCTCGGTTCCTGAAGGCGTACGAACTAAATCTATATTTCCGCGTAGCTCGTTTTCAGTCAGCGTGCGCACTATCTGCAAACCAAGGTTTGAAGATTCCGCCATTGAAAATCCTTTTGGTAGGCCGACTCCATCATCAAAGATTGTAATCTCAGCGCCACTTTGGCTGCGGGCAACCGTTATTGTTAAATGGTTTCCGGATTCGGCTAGGCCATGTTCTAGCGCGTTATGGATTAACTCGGTCACAACTAGAGAAAGTGGCGTTGCGATACGTGGGTCAAGTGCGCCAAGTTCTCCCGTACGCGCGATCTGTAACTGACCCATTCGCGGACTCAGGTCTAATGCATGGGCGACTAGTCGATCGAGAACATCATCAAAGGCAACGGATGCTTCAGCGCTACTAGAAAGTGTTTCGTGAACTAGGGCGATAGATGCGATACGACGGACTGCTTCATTTAACGCAGCACTTGCGGCAGGATCTTCAATGCGCCGTGATTGCAATCTAAGTAAAGCCGAAACCGTTTGCAGATTATTCTTAACCCGATGATGGATCTCGCGAATAGTCGCATCTTTTGTTACTAGTTCGCGCTCACGGCGACGAAGTTCTGTAACGTTCTGCAGAAGTACAATTGCACCGATTCGATCTCCGCCGGCAAGCAAGGGAAGCGCTAATAGATCTACAGTTCCACCGGCATTTTCGATTTCAACTCTGCGCAAAGCTTTGCCGCTCAAACCCACTTCGATCGCTTCTTCATGCGCTTCAAGTTTTACAACCGAGACTTTACGCGCGGCTTGTCCGAGATTATTTCCTTCAAGTTCACCGGCCCAGCCCATTCGGCTAAAGGCCGATTTTGCATTTGGGCTGGCGTAGATAATTGCGCCGTTGATATCTAGTCGTATCAAACCATCTCCAACACGTACTGCCGGATCGAAGAGCTCGCTATGTTCGGTATACGGAAAAGTTCCTTCTGCCACCATGCGATAAACGTTATGGGCAACTTCTCGATAATTTAACTCAAGGCGACTTGGCTGGCGCATGAGCTCGGCGTTGCGATGTCGCGAAATTATTGCGATTACCTGATCGCCGAGAATTACCGGAATTGTCTCTTCTTTAATAAATATTTCGCCAAACTTTTCTGGTTGCGCATCGCGAATGATTTCGGCTTCCGATAGCGCCTGATCGATTCTGGGGCGCGCTCCCCATGCGATTTCATCGCCGATTACATCCTGGTTAAAAACGGTCGCAGCAGTTGTTGGGCGAATATGTGCAACTGCAACATAACCAGAGGGCCAAGTTTTAAAATCTTTACGAAGTGGGACCCACAAAATTAAATCAGCAAATGAAAGGTCGGCCAGAAGTTGCCAGTCAGAGGTTAATTCGCGAATACGCCTAATCTGTTTAGCATCTAACGGGCTTCGATCACGTAAAAACTCTTCTAATTTAGGCATCGCAAACTACCCCTGTAACCATTCATGGAGCGCTGGCTTTATCTCCTGAGTGGCAAACCAAGTTAGCTCTTCACCATCTGGTGAGACCATGAAAGCGCATTGCACATTCTCCCACTTTGCGAGATCTTTGAGAATTACAAAGTTTTCACCGTGTTCAGCAATTTCAGGATCGTTAACTTCTAGCGCCAAGATAAAGCCGGCGCTCTCTGGATTCGTGCGCATCTCCAGCGCTTCATCGGCGGCGAGCATTGAGAGAATGTATTCGCCTTCCTCTTCATCCATATCGCTATTGGCGGTTAGGAACTTTATTGTTGGCGCATATAAAGGTCCGCACTCCATGGATTGTGATTCTAGGAATGCGGCTATCTCTTCGACCGTTACTGGAAGATACCCGCGCATAGCGCTAAGGGTATAAGAGATTTAAGGGCAGCTTTACTTCTGAGAGTTTGCGCTTATCGCATGCGCTATTTTGACGATCTCTTTGCGGAGCGCACCGCGTTCGGCTACTTGCGCCAAAGTCGCATTCTCTTTGCTGGCTAATTGGCAAGATCGCAGATCCCAAGGAAGGTTCCATGAGATCGCAGATCTGAATTGAGCCTTCTTAGAAGCGATTAATTCAGAGGCGCGCTTATCGGATGAGTGAGTGTTGACTAGATGGATATCGCTTGTCAGCGAGATCTTTGAAAGACTTTGGATAAATTCATCGCATCGTTTCTGCGCCAGATAAGTTGAAATTGTTGTAAATACAAATAGATCGGCGTTACGAGTTGCCCAGATCTTTACCGTTGAACTCCAGCGGCGATCAGATAATTCTCTGGCTAAGAAAGCAATTGAGCCAAGATCGATAATTATCTGGTCAAAGTTCTCTCCTGCCGATGTTATTCGCGATTCAAAATCAGTGATCGTCTCTTGAGTTAACTCCATTACCGCTAAGTTTTCGCAAAAATCACGCCAGCTCGGCTCACTAGATAACTTACGTAGATCCAATAACGTTGAGATAGCGGGTGCTTGAAAGTTGGCATCAATCAAGAGCGTCTTTACCTGCAAAAGTGC
The DNA here is from genome assembly GCA_044341425.1 of Candidatus Planktophila sp. GTDB lineage: Bacteria > Actinomycetota > Actinomycetes > Nanopelagicales > Nanopelagicaceae > Planktophila. Next base: position 3,322 of record JBIIRS010000125.1, read on the forward strand.
GCCTTCCTGGGCCAAGT